>WGSR01000037.1 GCA_014871545.1 Collinsella sp.
GGATGCGGATAACTTCCTCGACCGGCTCGACCCAGATCTTGCCGTCTCCAACGGCACCGGTGCGAGCAGCGTTGCAGACGATGTCGACAATGCCATCGACGTGCTCATCGGTGCAGATAAGGGTGAACTGCACTTTAGGGATCGTGTTGACAAGCAGTTCGTTGCCGCGCACGTATTCCTTCCAGCCATGCTGTGCACCGCAGCCCTGAACCTGGTTGATAGTCATACCGCGAACATCAGCAGCAAACAGCGCGTCTTTAAGAACCTCAAGCTTCTCGGCACGAACAATCGCCGTAATCTTCTTCATAGTGAATTCCTCTCTTCAATAAAAGAAATTGATTGTCCTTCACATGGCACGGGTTTTCCAGGTGCCACAGACCAACCTTGTAGATCAGATAAGTGCAACTAACAGGTCTTAGCAGGTTTCCCAAGTGCCGCAGATCGGCCTGAAAGAGGAGTGCCGCGTACTTAAGGTACGCAAACGACGATTGAAGGCCGAGGTGCGGTGCTTGGGGAAGCTGCTAATCGAGTCCGGAGAACGAAGGGTAGGCGCTCTCGCCGTGCTGACTCGCATCCAGGCCCAACGCCTCGTCGGCCTCGTCCACGCGCAGGCTGCCGTGGAACAACGCCTTGACCACCGCAGCGATCACCAAATCGAGCACCAGTACAATAGCGACCGTCACCACAATGCCCAAGATCTGCGAGATGAGCAGCGACACGTCGCCCGTGTAGAACAGGCCGCCCTTACCGGTCCACGAGAGCTCCGGCACGCAGAACAGGCCCGTGAGCACGCCGCCCAGGATACCGCCGATACCATGGCAGCCAAACGCATCGAGCGCATCGTCGTAGCCAAACTTGGTCTTGAGATGACTGATGGCCAAGTAGCAGACGGGAGACACAATCAGGCCCATGATTAGCGCCGCCCACGGCTCGACAAAGCCCGCGCCCGGCGTGACCACCACAAGGCCCGCGACCAGACCGGTGCTGGCGCCCACCAGCGTGGGGCGACCAGTGTGCACGCGCTCGACGGCAAGCCACGAGACCATGCCCGCCGCGCTGGCCGTCACGGTGTTGAGGATGGCGAGTGCCGCCACGGCGTCGGCCTTGAACTCGCTGCCGCCGTTGAAGCCAAACCAGCCAAACCAAAGCAGGCCGGCTCCCAGCGCCACAAACGGCACGTTATGCGGACGGTAGCTCACCATGCCAAAACCGCGACGACGGCCGAGCATTAAGCAGAGGATCAGGCCGGTAAGACCGGACGAAATGTGTACTACGTCGCCGCCGGCAAAGTCGAGCGCGCCGATGATGTCGCCGATAAAGGAGCCCTCGCCGCCCCAAACCATGTGGGCAAGCGGCGCATAGACCACGAGCAGCCAAATGCCCAGGAAGGCCGCCATGGCACCAAACTTAACGCGGCCGGCCAGGCTGCCCGTGACGATAGCGGCGGTGATCATGGCAAATGCCATCTGGAAGGCGATGTTGATGATTTGAGGGTAGACGACACCGTCCGCGGCATTACCCTCGGCCGTCTGCAGCACCTGGTTGAGCACCGGCAGGCACAGCAGCTGGTCAAGGCCTCCAATAAATGGGCTGGAACCGTCGCCGCCGTAGGCCAGCGACCAGCCGGCAACAATCCACAGCACACCGACCAGGCCAATGGCGCCAAAGCACATGAGCATGGTGTTGATGACATTTTTGCGCCTGGACAGGCCGCCATAGAAAAACGCCAGACCCGGTGTCATTAAAAACACGAGCATGGTGCAGATGAGCATAAACGTTGTCGATCCCGTATCGTACATTCGTCCCCCTTGGTCGCATGAACGTTGTCGGCGCCCATAATGCGACCGAGGGACAACTGGTGTAGACCAGATACGGCGTTGTTAAACGCCGCGTTGTCGAATGGAAACGGTGCCGCAATCTTGGAAACGGCGCGGCAACGGGCGCGAAACGAACGGGAAATACGCGAGCAAGGGAGCCGTGAGCGCGTCCGTCCTGACTAGCGCCGAAACAGCTCGTGGGCGCGGTCACGGAGATTAGTTGCTCGAATGACACCTTCGTAGCGATTGATGCGCAAGCGCGGGAAAGCATTGAAGAAGCGCAGGTCGCGGCGGCTGAGTGACACACTCGGCACCGGACGGCTTATGCGCTTGCCGGCAAGGCGACGACTGAGCGACGGACGCGGCATGCTCGGCGCGGCATCGGCCACGCGGCGGGCAGCAAGTGCCAGGCCGCGAGCACCATCCGCGATAAACGTCGGCATCGAAGCCTTCTCGCGCAGAGCATCGAGCGCGGCGTCACCCAGCTCGGCCAGCCACGCGTTAACGGCACGGCTACGGATGTGCGTCTGTGCTACCGAGTCAATCGTAGAATCGGGAATACGTTCGAGCATTGAGTCCGAGGCATCGGCAAGCGACTCATTGATGCGGTCGGAAAGGTCGGCCCGGACGCGCTCCAGCTGATCAGACAGACGCCGCCAGCTCGCCAACGAGCACACCGCGTCGACCATCATCGCGACCGCAACGATAAAGGCGGACAGCCGCACAATCAGCACTGGCAGATGACCAAGCAGCCCCAGCAATGCCGGCTCCACTAAACGGCAAATACACAACGCACCCAAGCCAAACGCGCAAGCCCAGTACAGACAGATGCGTCCGTGCAAGTTAAACGGCAGGTGCGAGTAATCCCAAAAGCGAGCGCCCGTTGTTTTTTCCAACAGCACGCCTACGCTGTACTCAATCACGCTGCATACGAGCGCTGCAGCGACAAACTGGCTCGAGGCATCCGGAATCCCACGCAACAGCAGCCAGCAGGCAATGCCGCCCGCGCCATAGATAGGGCAGCACGGCCCCAGCAAAAAGCCACTGTTGGCAAATCGTCCGTGGTTGAGCATGGCGCAGACTGTCGATTCCCATGCCCAACCGCAAAAACCGTAGAAGGCAAACGAGAGCACCAGCGCCGAGAGCGGACAGGCGGCAAGCGTCGCGCCGTCAAATGCCATGTCGATCGCGGTCCCCACCGTCTACCCTCTCCTCTTTTCACTCGATGCTTTACTCACGCTATCGTCCGCCTCGTCCTTGCGCGGCAGACGGCCGGCGACCGTCTCGCGCAGCGCGCACCATTTATCTGCCAGGCACACAATCCAAGCCTCACGACACGTCGGCGGCACTGGCACCAGCGGAAACATATGCCGCACGATGATATTCCGCTCGCGCGGCGTCAGCTCAAAATCCTCTTCGGCACGTGCCAGGGCAAAAAACGGATGCCGAAATCCGTGCAGGCGATGGCTCGGATCGGGATCGTGCCAGTCATAGAGAAAGTAGTCGTGCAGCAAGGCTCCGCGCAGCAGCGAGGCGCGGTCGACAGAGACACCGACGCGGCCCAGGCGCTCGGCAAAGGACAGGCTCGCCCGCGCTACCGAGGTCACATGTGTATAGACCGTTACGTCACCATGCTGGATAAACTCGCGCGTCAGGTCCAGACGGCCCGCTTGGGCGAGCTGGCGGGCGGCATCGTCGACCTCGTGCGCGATTTTCTCGGCACGAACGGCATCGGACATGCTGCCTCCTTCCAGCGGCTCACGGCGGCAAGCCACGGCCTGCACGTATTGAAAAAATCATCATCGAATCTATCAGTATGGCATCGGACAAAACGTTTTGCCCCACCAGTTGTCGAATTACCGCGCCGCCGTCACATATCAAACGCCAAAATGTGCGAGACTGTCTTGTGCAATTGTGTCGGCCGAGGGAGCGCCGGCGCTCGATTCGCATGGAGTAACCCACAACGATGCTGCTTACGCAAACGACAACGCCCGAGGACGTCAAGGCTCTCGACCGCGCCGAGCTTCCGCTGCTCTGCGGCGAGATTCGCCACGCCATCCTCGAAAGCTCCGCCGCTGTCGGCGGACACGTTGCCCCCAACCTGGGCGTCGTTGAGCTTACGGTTGCGCTTCATCGCGTGTTTAACTCCCCTATCGACAAGATTGTCTTTGACGTTTCGCACCAGACCTACGCCCACAAGGCGCTGACCGGGCGCGCGTACACCTATATCAATCCGGAACGTTATGGTGAGGCTTCTGGCTTTGCCAATCCCAACGAGTCCGAGCACGACCTGTTCGCCATGGGCCATACCTCCACGTCGGTGAGCCTGGGCTGCGGCCTTGCCCACGCGCGTGACCTGGCGGGCGACACGTATAACGTCATCACCATCATTGGCGACGGCTCGCTTTCGGGCGGCCTGGCGTTTGAGGGCTTTAACAATGCCGCCGAACTCGATAGCAACCTGATCATCATCGTCAACGATAACGACCAGTCCATTGCCGAGAACCATGGCGGCCTGTATCGCAATCTGGCCGAGCTGCGCGCCAGCAACGGTGCCTGTGAGCGCAACGTCTTCCGCGCGATGGGGCTCGACTACCGCTATCTGGACGCCGGTAACGATGTGTTGGCCCTCGTCGACGCGTTGCAGGAACTGCGCAATATCGATCACCCCATCGTGCTACACGTCTCCACCGCCAAGGGCAAGGGCTTTGAGCCAGCCCAGAGCGACCCGGAACGCTGGCACCACGTGGGTCCGTTTGACATGGCGACTGGGCGCAAGCTCTGCCCGGGCCATCCGAGCGAGCCCGCACCGCGCACCTATGCCGATATTACGGGCGAGGCGCTCAGCACCGCCATCGAGCGCGATTCACAGGTCGTGGGCATCACGGCCGCCACGCCCTACATCATGGGCTTTACACCCGAGCTTCGCGCTGCGGCCGGCAAGCAGTTTGTCGACGTGGGCATTGCCGAGGAGCACGCTGTGACCTTTGCCACCGCGCTTGCGCGCTCGGGCGCCAAGCCAGTCTTTGGTGTGTACGGCACGTTTTTGCAGCGCGCCTACGACGAGCTGTGGCACGACCTGTGCCTCAACGATGCCCCCGCAACCATCTTGGTGTTTGGCGCGTCGATCTTTGGCACCACATCCGAGACGCACCTCTCGTTCTTTGATATTTCCATGCTGGGCGCTCTTCCCAACATGCGCTACTTGGCGCCGGCCTGCATGGAGGAATACCTGTCCATGCTGAGCTGGTCGCTCGACCACCGCGAGCATCCCGTGGCGATCCGCGTACCGGGCATTGGCCTGGTTAGCCGCCCCGATTTGGCGCCCGCCGAGGACACCGACTACAGCGCCGTTCGCTACAACGTGGTGCGCCAGGGCCGCGACGTTGCCGTGCTCGCGCTCGGCGATTTCTTTGAGCTAGGCGAGCGTGTGGCAAACCGCTTGGCCGCCGAGTACGGTATCGAAGCCACGCTCGTCAACCCGCGCTTCGCAACCGAGCTCGACCGCGAGTTCCTCGACAGCCTTGCCGCCGAGTATCGCGTCGTCGTCACCCTCGAGGACGGCATCTTGGACGGCGGCTGGGGCGAGCGCGTGGCGTGCTACCTGGCCTGCACGCCCGTGCGCACGCGCACCTTCGGCATCGCCAAGGGCTTCCCCGACCGCTACGACCCCAACGAGCTGCTCGCTCAGAACGGCATGACGGTCGAGAACATGGCCGCCGAAGCCGCGAGACTACTCAACGAGTAAGAAAACCTCCGCAAGGAAAGCACCCCTGCGGAGGTTTTTATTTTCCCAACTCAATTATCTCGATCTGTAACATCTAGGGCCCGAATTCCCGTCTAACTGTTACAGATCTAGACAAGACGTCGTAGTCCCAGACCTTTGTCTCAATCTGTAACAGATAGGGACCTTTTGACCGTCCAGATGTTACAGATTGAGACATTCGAATTCCCCTGAAGAGAAAATCTCGATCTGTAACAGTTACTCGGCAAAAATGGCTGCAGATGTTACAGATTGAGACAAAACAGCGAGGCAGGTCGCTGCATCGGCCAGAACCACCACGAAGGCGCCTGTCCCTTAATGGTAGGTAGAATTACCCATAAGGTAAGTATGTTTCTGAGTTATTTCGTGTTGACCCATTTGAGCGCGATAGGGTATAACTCTACTCAACCGCTAGGGATTTTATTGAGAAAGGTGTTCTACCATGAGCAAGAACCTCTCCCAGCAGGTCGTTCTCGACCGCCGCGGCTTCGTTGCCGCCACCTTCGCAACCGTCGCCGGCCTTGGTCTTGCCGGCTGCTCCGACACCAGCGCCGAGGCCGACAAGGGTTCCGCCGCCGGCTCCTCCAAGGACTCCGAGGATACCGAGGCTTCCACCACGCTCGACGCTAAGGCATTCGACAAGCTCGTCGACAACGGCCCCAAGGCCGATGACGACGCCATCGCCGCCAGCACCTGGGCCACGGCCGTCAAGGACGCCGGCGTCTTTAAGATCGGTGGCGTTCAGACCTCTACGCTCTTCTCCCTCCTCAACGAGAAAGACGGTCAGACCCGCGGCTTCGACGCCGGTATCGCACAGCTCCTGTCCAACTACATCCTGGGCGAGAACAAGGTCGAGATCACCCAGGTGACCTCGGACACGCGCGAGTCCGTCCTGCAGAACGGCCAGGTCGACGCCGTCTTTGCCACCTACACCATTACCGACGAGCGCAAGAAGCTTGTCTCCTTTGCCGGTCCCTATTACTACACGCAGCAGGCCATCCTGGTGCTTGCCGATAACGACGACATCAAGAGCGTCGACGACCTGGCCGATAAGAACGTCGCTGTCCAGTCCGGCTCCAACGGCCCCGCCATCCTGGAGGAGTTCGCCCCCAAGGCCAGCCAGCAGGAGTTCAAGACCGACGAGGAGGCCCGCCAGGCACTCCAGCAGGGCCGCGTTGACGCCTACGTCATCGATAACAACATGCAGCAGAGCGCCCTGGTCCGCGAGCCCGGTAAGTACAAGATCGCCGGCAAGCCCTTCGGCAGCAAGGAGCCCTATGGCATCGGCCTGCCGCTCGATTCCGACGGTGTCGCCTTTGTCAACGACTTCCTTAAGAAGATTGAGGACGACGGCACCTGGACTGAGCTGTGGCAGATCTGCATTGGCGACCGTACGGGCGACACCAATGTTCCCGAGCTGCCCGAGATCGGGGCCTAGGCAGCGAGCCTGGTAACGGCCGCAACGAAACCATATGGAAACGCATGATGCGCTTTATTGCGGTAAACTGTTTCCTCACTGAGTTGTCGGGGCTTCCGTACACACGGGAGCCCCTTTCCTTATCGGCGGGAGGTCCGCATGAGTCTCTCCGAACTCTGGTCGCTCTATGGCCAGAACTATATCGACGCGCTGCTCGCAACCTGGGGCATGACGCTTGAGTCGTTTGCCATCGCCATGGTGCTGGCCGTCGCCGTCACCGTGATGCGCGTGTCGCCGCTCAAGCCACTGCGCGTCTTTGGCGACCTGTATGTCCAGGTCTTCCGTAACATCCCCGGCATCGCACTGCTCATCATCGTCGTCTATGCGCTGCCGCCGCTCAAGGTCGTCCTGCCCTACCGCACCTGCGTTATCGTCGCCACAGTCCTCTTGGGCTCGGCCTTTGGCTCCGAAAACTTTATGAGCGGCATCAACACCGTCGGCGTTGGCCAGGTGGAAGCCGCCCGCTCGCTGGGCATGAGCTTCAACCGCATCCTCGCCAAAATCGTGATTCCGCAGGCACTGCGCTCAAGCGTATTGCCCATGACCAACCTCTTTATCGCCGTCATGCTCACCACCGCGCTCGGCAGCCAGGTGCCACTTAAACCGCAGGAGCTCACCGGCGTGGTGAGCTACATCAACACGCGCTCGCTCGGCGGCGTCGTCGCGTTCTTTATCTCGGCACTCGGCTACCTGGGCACGGCCTTTGTGGTGAGCCACATTGGCAACTACATCGATAAGAAGGTGAGGATCCTCCGATGAGCAAGCATTCCTCCCCTGCACTTACCATGCGCGATGCGCTCTACGAGGCTCCCGGCCCCAAGATGCGCGCCAAGATTCGCATCGGCACCGCTATCTCGCTCGTTGCCGTCGCCGTGCTCGTCGCCCTGGTACTGCAGCGCTTTTATGTGACCGGCCAGCTTTCGGTCCACTATTGGTATTTCTTTACGCACCTCACCACCTGGAAGTTCTTGCTTGCCGGCTTTGAGGGCACCGTTAAAGTCGCACTCACCGCTGGCGCCATCGCGCTGGTGCTGGGCCTAGCCCTTATGCTCGGCCGCACCAGCGACATTAAGCCGCTCCAGCTGGTTTGCCGTGTGCTCACCGATTTCTTCCGCGGTGTGCCGAGCCTGCTGTTTATCTACTTCTTCTTTTTGGTGCTGCCCCAGTACAAGATCTCGCTGCCGTCGTTTTGGATGCTCACGCTTCCCGTCGCGCTCGCTGCAGCCGGCGTGCTGGCCGAGATTTTCCGCGCCGGCGTCAATGCCGTGCCGCGCGGCCAGGTCGAGGCCGCCCAGGCGCTCGGTCTCTCCAAGGCCAAAATCACCTTTAAAATCGTGTTGCCGCAGGCTATTCGGTTTATCATTCCGTCGTTGATTTCGCAGCTTGTGGTCGTAGTCAAAGACACCACCGTCGCCTATGTGGTGAGCTACCCCGACCTCATGCAAAACGCCCGCGTGCTCATTACCAACTACGACGCCCTCGTGTCGGTCTACCTGGTAATCGCGGTCATCTACATCCTCATCAACGTCGCGATCAACAAGGCCGCTGTCTATGTTTCGCACAAGACCGGCGCGACCATCATCCGCTAACGCTTTACCATTTCGAGTCATAAGGAGCCGAGCACCATGGCACAGAGCACCTCTTCCACCGGCAATCAGCCGCTGATCGAGCTCAGACACGTCGATAAGCACTATGGCGATCTGCACGTCCTCAACGACATCAATCTCTCGGTCGACCGCGGCGAGGTCGTCGTTGTGATTGGACCCTCGGGCTCGGGCAAGTCGACCATGTGCCGCACCATCAACCGTCTGGAAACCATCGACTCGGGCGAGATCCTCATCGAGGGCGAGCCCCTGCCGCAGGAAGGCAAGGATCTTGCCCGCATGCGTGCCGAGCTGGGCATGGTGTTTCAGCAGTTCAACCTGTTCGCACATATGACCGTCCTGCAGAACGTCATGCTGGGACCGGTCGACGTACTGGGTGTCTCCAAGGACGAGGCCCGCGAGCGCGCCATGGACCTGCTGGGCCGCGTGGGCGTTGCCGAGCAGGCCGATAAGGTGCCCGCACAGCTTTCGGGCGGCCAACAGCAGCGCGTAGCCATCGCCCGCTCGCTTGCCATGCAACCCAAGGCCATGCTTTTTGACGAGCCCACGAGCGCCCTTGACCCCGAGATGATCAACGAGGTGCTCGAGGTCATGGTCCGTCTAGCCCAGCAGGGCATGACGATGATCGTCATCACGCACGAGATGAACTTCGCACGCCGCGTTGCCGATCGCGTCGTGTTTATGGCCGACGGCCAGATCGTGGAAACCGGCACACCCGACGAGTTCTTCGACCATCCCCAGACCAAGCGCGCCCAGGACTTCCTCAACTCCATCAAGGGGCACTAGCCAGCCACCCCGTGGGGCAAATCCATCGGAAGCGTTGTCCCACGTCTCTCATGCGCCCTGTCACCTTCAGATTCGAAAGCAACACCTATGATCGGAACCCGCACCTCATCGTCCTACACCCCGCACGTCGACGTCGCCCCCGCCGACCGCCCACTCATCCTCGTCGCACCGCGCTGGGAAGAGGCAAAGCCGTTTTTAAGCGAGACGCTCTCCCCCAACGAGGAAATCGCAAGTGTCTTTGTCGATGCCATCCTTGCCGCCGGCGGCCTACCGCTGCAGATGTCCATCACCGAGGACATTGAGGTTATCCGTCATTACGTCGATATCGCCGACGGCATCGCCATTCCCGGCGGCCCGGACGTCAACCCCAAGCGCTGGGGCGATGATCGACCCTACGACCCCACCCTCTGCTGCGAGATCCGCGATAGTTTTGAGTTTAAGCTGGTCGACGAGGTACTCCGCGCCAAGAAGCCGCTCTTTACCACCTGCCGCGGCACGCAGCTGCTCAACGTCGCCACCGGCGGCACCCTGTGCATGGACGTGCCGAGCCTGGGTGCGCGCGAGGGCCGCACGCAGTGGCGCCACACCCACGTGCTCAACGACCCCGTGCACCCTGTCGAGGTCATGCCGGGCTCGCTGCTGGAGCGCGCGGCTGGCGGGCACAGGCTGATCCAGACCAACTCGGCACATCACTGCTGCGTCGATCGTCTGGGTAAGAGCACGCGCTTGGTCGCCAAGGCAACCGATGGCGTTCCCGAGTGCATCGAGGTCGAGGGCCAGCCGTTCTGCTTGGGCGTGCAATGGCATCCCGAGTACACCTGGCAGACACTCGAGACCGACTTTAACCTGTGGAAGTCGTTTGTCGAGGCAGCGGCAAAGGTTAAGCAGGCTCGCTAGCTCGCGAACCGCATAACAGATAAGGGCGCCCCGCCGGCCACATGGTCCGACGGGGCGCCCTTTTGCCTATACGCGGCCGGCATACAGCCCAAGGCTCGCAAGCCCTTATTCGGCCGCCTCGCGCAGGGCTGACATCGTTGCCGCATATTGCTGCTGCAACGCATGCATTCCCTCGCGAGCACCGTCAACGGCATCGGCGCCGCGCAACGCCTCGGTCACCACGACCGCCGGCTCGTACAGATTATCAAATCCCAGGTTCTGG
>WGSR01000038.1 GCA_014871545.1 Collinsella sp.
CACGGAAAGGCAGCACGTCGGCGATCTCCAGGTCATCCAGGAAGCCCTCGTTGCCAGCGAACAGCGTAACGATCTGCTCGCCAACCTCAAACGGCTTGTAACGCGGCTGCTTAAGGAGCTCAGTCATGCGAGCGCCGTGGGTAAGCTGCTTTTGCGTGGCCTCGTCGAGGTCGGAGCCGAACTGCGTGAAGCCGGCGAGCTCCTGGTACGAAGCAAGGTCCAGACGGAGGTTGCCGGCGACCTGCTTCATGGCCTTGGTCTGCGCGTCGCCACCGACGCGGGACACGGAAATGCCCACGTCGACTGCCGGGCGCTGGCCCTGGAAGAAGAGCTCGGACTGCAGGTAGATCTGACCATCGGTAATGGAAATGACGTTGGTCGGAATGTAGGCCGAGACGTCGCCGTCCTGGGTCTCGATGATCGGAAGAGCCGTCATGGAGCCATAACCGTTCTTCTTGGACATCTTGACTGCACGCTCGAGCAGACGAGAGTGCAGGTAGAAGATGTCGCCAGGATAGGCCTCGCGTCCGGGCGGACGATGCAGCGTCAGAGACATCTGACGGTAAGCCACAGCCTGCTTGGACAGGTCGTCGTAGATGACGAGCACGTGGCCACCGGGGTTGGTCTCGCTGGCGGGCTTGCCGTCCTCACCGTTGTACATGAAGAACTCGCCGATAGCGGCACCGGCCATAGGCGCGATGTACTGCATAGGGGCGGAATCGGCAGCGGTGGCCGAAACGATGATGGTGTAGTCGAGCGCACCGTGCTGAGCGAGGGTCTCGCGGATGTTGGCAACCGTGGAGGCCTTCTGGCCGATGGCGACATAGATGCAGACCATGCCCTTGCCGCGCTGGTTGAGGATAGCGTCGATGGCGATGGCGGTCTTACCGGTCTTACGGTCGCCGATGATGAGCTCACGCTGACCGCGGCCAATAGGCACCATGGAGTCGATGGCCAACAGGCCGGTCTGAACCGGCTCGCACACCGGGGTACGGTCGATGACGCCGGGGGCCTTGAACTCGATGGGGCGACGGTGCGTGGCGACGATGTCGCCCAGGCCGTCGATGGGCTGGCCGAGCGGATTGACGACGCGGCCGAGCATGGCGCGGCTCACAGGGATATCCATAATGCGGCCAGTGGTGCGGCACTCGTCGCCTTCCTTGATGGAGTCGACGGCACCAAACAGAACGGCGCCGACCTCGTCACGGTCAAGGTTCTGGGCAAGGCCGAAGACGGTCTCACCGGTATCGGAGCTCTTGAACTCCAGAAGCTCGCCTGCCATGGCGCTCTTGAGGCCGGAGACGCGCGCGATGCCGTCGCCTACCTCGTCGACCGTTGAAACCTCATGCGTATCGACCGTCGCGGAGAGGCTCGTGAGCTGCTCCTGCAGTTTCTTGGCGATATCCTGGGCATTGAGGGTTTCGGACATTAGGCTTCACCTCCGTACGAATTAGCAGAGTTTGCGAGGGTCTCCTGCGCGATGCGCAGCTGCGTCTTGACGGAAATGTCACGACGCTCGCCGCGGGCTTCGAGCACCAGGCCGCCCACGATAGACGGGTCGACCTGCTCGATAAGGAATACCTTGCGGCCGAAGTCCTGCTCGCATTTCTTAGTGATGGTTTGACGCAGCTCGTCGTCGAGCGGGATCGCCGTGGTGACGGTCACGCCCACTACATCCTCGTCTTCCTCGGCAACATACTTAAAGGCAGCTGCCACCTTGGGAAGAAGGTCGAGCTGGTCGCGCTTGGACATGGTGTCGAGCACGGCGATGATCTCGGGGCTGGCAGAAGCCAGACGCTCGATCATCTCGAGGTCCTCGAACACATGGTTCTCGGCCTTAGCGGCTTCCAGAAGGGAGCGCGCGTAGGTCTCGAGCACCTTGTCCTGATAGCGGCTAGTCGGCATTCAGGCTACCTGCTTCCTGGATGTAGCGCTCGATGAGCTTCTTCTGCTCGGCATCGTCCTCGAGTGCCTCGCCCACGATCTTGGTGGCGACGGCAACGGACAGGTCGGCGATGGAGCTCGCGGCACCGGCGTAGATGGACTTGCGCTCGTCCTCGACGGTCGTATGAGCCTTGGCGATGATCTCCTCGGCCTCCTTGTGAGCAGCCTCGATAATGCGGGCGCGCTCGGACTCGGCGTCCTTACGGGCCTCGAGAACAATGTCGGCAGCCTGACGACGGGCGTCGGTGACGATCGAGTCGGACTCAGCGCGCTTGGCGATAGCCTCCTGCTTGGTCTTCTCGGCCTCGTCGAGGCTCTCCTCGATCTTCTTGCCGCGCTCCTCCATGGTTTTCATGATGCCCGGCAGGGCGACCTTGGCCAGCACGATCCAGATAATCAGGAAGGCGATAAGCGCCGGGATGAACTCCGCCATCTTAGGGATGAGGATGTCCGCACCGGCAGCGCCGTCCTCAGCGAACGCGGAAACCGGCATGAGCAGCGCGGCCGCGGACGCGGAGAGTGCGATCGCGCTCTTCTGGGATGAAAGATTCATACTTGACGCTCCGTGCTATTTAACGATCAGCGCGACAACGAAGCCGATCAGAGCCAGAGCCTCGCCGAAGGCGGAGCCCATGATGAAGACGGTGAACACGCGGCCCTGGACCTCAGGCTGACGGGCCATAGCACCCGTAGCACCCAGAGCAGACAGGCCGATAGCAAGACCAGCGCCGATAACACCGAGACCGTAACCGATAACTCCCACGATTCCTCCTTTGTCGTGCGTGTCTTATTTCACGCAGGATAACCTTTTTATAACTGCCGGGCTCCATGGGTACGGGCACCGGCGGTTTAACGAATTACCTTACCTTTAAGGCGCGAACGAAAGACTACTCCTCCTCCGCGACCTCCTCTGCCTCGGAGACATACACGGCGGTAAGGACCGTGAAGACGTAAGCCTGGATGGCGCCGACCACAAGCTCGATCGCATAGATCAGGATGAGGATGGCAAGCCAGGCTAGCGAAGGCAGGGCGCCGACGGCGTGGGCCGCGGAAACCTGCTGAAGCAGCGGCTGCATGAACATGCTCGCCATGATGGCGAACGAGCCCATGACCACGTGTCCTGCGAACATGTTGCAGAACAGACGGACGGCGAGCGTGATGAGGCGCAGGAAGGTCGAGAAAAGCTCGACGACCCACACAAGCACGTTCATCGGGAAGCTCACGCCCTGCGGGGCGAGGCTCTTGATGTAGCCGATCACGCCGTGAGCCTTGCATCCGTAGTAGATGAAGTACACAAAGGCGAAGATGGCGAGCGCGGCGGTGGAGCCGATTGCACCGGTGCCGGGCTTCATTCCCGGGACCAGGCCGATCATGTTGTTGATCAGGATGAACAGGAAAAGCGAGCACAGGAACGGGAAGTGCTTCTTCCAGTTCTCACCCACGACGCCCTTGCCGATATCGTTCTCGACGTACTCGATGATGTACTCGAAACCGTTGACGAAGAAGCCCTTGGGAACCAGGGTCTGCTTCTTCTTGAACACGGCCAGGACGATCAGGAGCACGATCGTGGAGACGATCAGCCAAAACGAGTACTGCGTGATGCCGCAGCTCAGATCGCCCACGACAGGGGTGGAGCTGAACTCGCTGACCAGATGATTAATCTCATCAGGCAGCTTTTCAAAAATTTCCACGACTTACCTTTCGACCTCATGAGGATCTCGCAGCGCCTTGGCGACGCGAACCGTGCAGGCGGCCATAAAGGCCACGAAGCCGATCGCCTCGCCCAGGAGGAACATGCGAAATGCCTCTCCGAACAACACAAACACAATCAAGGTAAAGACGAGCAGGGCGATTGCCGAGACCGCCAGACTCACCATACCCTTGAGCATGTCCGCATTCTGTTTATCGTCAAGAACCGGCTTGAGCGTAAAGACAAAGGGAAGGAAGGCAATTGCGCCCGCGATGGCGCCTGCAACGATAGCGAGCAGATCGGCTATCTGAAACACTGGCGTCCTCACTTTCCTTTTTAACGCTTCACAGAACAGTTCCCGCCAAACATTGGTGACTATTGTACGAGCCAATCGCTAAAGTACAACCGAAAAAGCATCGGTTAATACGCACCTGTTCGTTTTCTTAAGACCTTCTTTATGCCGCAGGTACGGTAATACGTTTTTCTCGAACCCTGCAGGGCAAAACGTCCGTTAACAGGAGTGCGCGCGGTCGCCTTTTGTTCGTCCGCGCGCACCGTTTCTTCGTATTTGCAGCCGCGGCCGTCTTAGCCCAGCGACTAGAGCGTGCCGTAGATGCGGTCGCCGGCGTCGCCGAGGCCGGGAACGATGTAGGCAGCCTCGTTGAGATGGTCGTCGATGGCGCAGGTATAGATATGCACATCAGGGTCCTTCTCAGTCAGCGACTTGAGGCCCTCGGGGGCCGCGACGATGCACAGCATGCGGATGTCCTTGACACCGCGCTCGCGCAGGTAGCTAATGGCCATCTCGGCCGAACCGCCCGTGGCGAGCATGGGGTCGACGACCAGGCAGATGCGCTGGTCGATATCCTTGGGCATCTTGCAGTAATACTCGTGCGGCTCGTGGGTGACCTCGTCGCGCTCCATGCCGATGTGGCCCACGCGAGCGGAGGGCACCAGGTCGAGGATGCCGTCGACCATGCCAAGGCCCGCACGCAGGATGGGCACGATGGCGAGTTTCTTGCCGGCAAGCTGTTTGAACGTGGCGGTAGTGATGGGGGTCTCGACCTCGACGTCTTCCATGGGCAGGTCGCGCATGGCCTCGTAGCCGTCAAAAAGCGCGAGTTCGCGCACGAGCTGGCGGAACTGGTTGGTGCCGGTGTTTTTGTCGCGCAGGATCGACAGCTTGTGCTGGACGAGCGGGTGGTCGACAAGCGTCACACGGGACGCATCGTAGGTGACGGTCATGGATTGATTGCCCCTTTCGTTGCGGCCGCAAAACGGCCTTGCTGACAAGGCGTGCAGCAATGTTGCCGCCGCACGCCATGCATTAGTTTAGCGGTTTGTTGTATCGAGCAGCCCATCGCAGCCCTACTGTGCGGTGCTGAGCGAGCGCCTGACTGCATCACGCCAGCCCGCAAGGTTTTGCTCGCGGCGCTCGGCGGACATGTGGGGAAGGAAGGTCCTAACGATCTGGGCATTTTGCTCCAGCTCCTCCAGGTCTTCCCAATAGCCGACGGCAAGACCCGCCAAGTACGCGGCACCGATTGCCGTGGTCTCCACCGTCTCGCATTGCAGCACGGGGATATCCAGCAGGTCGGCCTGGAATTGCATGATGAACTCGTTGCGCGAGGCACCGCCATCGACAGACAGGCGCTCGATCGAAAGCCCCACGTCCTGCTCCATGGCGCGCAGCACGTCGTAGCTCTGATATGCCATGGATTCGCAGGCGGCACGTACGATGGTCGCACGGCTCGAGGCGCCGGTCAGACCGCACACGATACCGCGGGCATGCGGGTCCCACCAGGGAGCGCCCAAACCCGCAAAGGCGGGAACGAAGTAGCAGCCCTCGTTGTCGCTAATCGAAGCGGCGAGTTGTGCCGACTCGCTCACGCTCGAGATGATGCCCATGTTGTTGCGAAGCCAGTTCATGGTGGAACCGGCAGCAAAGATGGAGCCCTCGAGCGCATAGCTGACTTTGCCGTCCGCAGCGATACCGATGGTGGAGACCAGGCCATTCTTGGATTCGACGATCTCGTCGCCGGTGTTCATGAGCATAAAGCAGCCCGTGCCATAGGTGTTTTTGGTCTGGCCGGGACGGAAACAGCAGTGGCCGAACAGCGACGCCTGTTGGTCACCTGCCACGCCCATGATGGGCGGCATGTTGGTCATGATGTCGCTCGCGACGCGGCCGTAGTCGCCCGAGCTCCAGCGAACCTCGGGCATCATGGAACGTGGAACGTCAAAGAGCGCCAGCAGGTCGTCGTCCCAATCGAGCGTATGGATATTAAAGAGTGCCGTGCGGCTGGCATTGGTGTAGTCGGTGGCAAAGACCTGGCCGCCGGTGAGGTTGTAGATGAGCCAGGTGTCGATGGTGCCAAACATGAGGTCGCCCGCCGCCGCGCTCTCGCGTGCGCCGTCGACGTTGTCGAGAATCCACTGCACCTTGGAGGCCGAGAAATACGGGTCAAGCGTAAGTCCCGTGCGGGAGCGCACCAGCTCCTCGCAACCCTGTTCAACCAACGCGTCGATCGCCGGCGCGGTACGACGGCACTGCCATACGATGGCGTTATAGATGGGCTGGCCGCTCACGCGGTCCCAGACCACCGTGGTCTCGCGCTGGTTGGAGATGCCGATGGCGGCGATGCGGTCAGAATGGATGCCGCTCTTAAACTGAACCTCCATCATGACGGCAATCTGGCTGGCAAGGACCGTCATGGGGTCTTGCTCTACCCAACCGGGACGCGGAAAACTCGTTTTGACGCTGCGACGTGCCTGCGCGACGATGCATCCGTACTCGTCGACGATGGTCGCAAGTACCGAGGTGGTGCCGCAGTCGAGCGCCATGATGTAGGAACCGCCAAAGTCAAACGAGGCATCTTCCATGCCCAGGCTGCCCAGATTCAACGACATCGCTTACACCTTTCTATTGCATCGGGTCGGACAGGACCCGCTCGATCTCTGATGCGGGAAGTGCGCCTTGGCGCAGGATCTGGAGCCCGCCGTGCTGGAACGACACGATGGTCGAGGCGTCGCGACACGGGGTCTCACCGGCGTCGACGGCAACATCGACCCCCTCCAGGATGCGACCCTCGACGGCGGCAAAGCTTGCCGGCGAAGGCGCGCCGTGTGTGTTGGCGCTCGTGCAGGCAAGGGGACTGCCGCAGGCGCGGATGAGCGCTTGGACCACGGGAGAGGCCGAAGCGCGCAGGGCCACGGTGTCGTCGGCAGCGCGCATAAAGGTCGGCACGCAGGGGGCTGCCTTGACCACGATAGTCAGGGCTCCCGGCCAGCATCGTCGCGCGAGTACGCGGGCATCTTCCGGGATATCCACGCCATAGCGGTCGAGTGCTTCGACGCCATCGACCAGCCAAGCGACGGTTTGCGTGAGCTCACGTTGCTTGAGAGTGAAGATACGGCGATAGCCGGTGCCGAGCGCAGGAACTGCGGCGCCATTGACGGCAGCCTGCGCATCGCGCGGCCACGATGGGAATTCGCTTGTATCTTGGGGCACGGCGTCCGAGAAGGCGTTGACTGCCACGGCGACACCGTAGACGGTCTCGGTCGGAATCAAGGCCAGGCCGCCGCGGCCGAGCACCTCGGCCGTGCGCTCGACGGCAAGCCGATGCGGCTCGCGCGTTCCCTCGTATACCCGATAGACCGTCTGCATGTGTATGCCAGCCCCTTACGCTCCGGTGCAAGTTTGTTTACTGTGGGGCATTCTCGCACGAAACATTCAACCTATTTGCCCAGAGCGCATGTTGGTTTGGTGAGCGGCTCTAGTAGTCGGTGAAAGTGAGGGGGTTAATTGAAGATTTTTAGCGCGCAAGCGTAACGGTACGATCGGGAAACTCGATGCTTGCAACCAGTTTTCCGCCGAGGCTCTCTGCGTACCTGCTCAGCGTGTCGAGCCTCATCGAACCCAACTCCCCACGCTCGAGCTCGGATACACGTTTTTGAGAAACGCCCATCGACTGGGCGACCGACGCCTGTGTTAGATCTTTTAACCTGCGAATCTGAGCAAGCTTATAGGCTTCGATACGATCGCGAGTCCTCTCCTGCTCGGCGGTAATGGAGTCGCGTGTTATCCCGCGAGATTCCATATACTCATGCAGTTCCATCTCGATCGAGCCTCCTTACGTGGCGACGGTATATTTGCTCGGCCCTTGGAATGTTGATCGCATACCAACCGTTCCATTTTGCCCTTGACGATCCCGCTCGCGACTTATCACCCGCCAATAGCAATACCGCCTGGCGCTTGGGGTCAAAGGCGAAGAGGATGCGAATCACCTGCCCACCACACGACGTCACTCTCAGCTCCTTTAAATGATGAAGCTTCGAGCCCTTTACGCGGTCAACCAGCGGACGACCAAGGCTGGGACCTTCCTTCTCGAGCACCAAAAGGTCTGCATAAATCTGCTTCAGCGTAGCTTCATCCTGCTCATCAAGCCAAGGTTCAATGTAATCAAGCACGATACGGTACCGATACAGCTGATTTGACATACCTTTCTCCTTCTATAGTAGAAGTTTTACGGTATATTGCAAGGACAAATTTGCGCAAATGTCTATTTGTTCAGCTTAAATACGCTGTTTGGGCTCGGTGACGATGGCTCGGACGATGCGGGGGCGATCGGTGAGGTCGTGGACGATGCGCACGTCCGAAAGGCCTGCCTGGCGACAGAGCTCGGCCGCGGCGTCGAGGGCACCCTCGTAGAGCTCGCAGGCAAACAGGCCGCCGGCGCGCAGCATGTAAGGCGCCGCGTTGAGCAGGCGGCGGAAGATATCGAGGCCGTCGGCACCGCCCTCGAGCGCCAGGTCGGGCTCAAAGTCCTTGACCTCGTGCGGCAGCGAGCGCATGACGCCGGTCGGGATGTAGGGCGGGTTGGAAACGAGCACGTCGAAGGTGCCCCACTCGTCGTGGGGAATGGAGCTCACCAGGTTGGTGAGGCTGAAGGCGACCTCATCTGCCGTGAGGCCGAGCGCGTCGCGGTTTTTGGTGGCCAGATCGATGGCGCGCGGCTCGATATCGGTGGCGGTGCAGGTAACGTGGCCGCGGCGCTCCCAGGCAAGGGAGAGCGAAATGCAGCCCGTGCCGCAGCCGACCTCGAGAACGCGGGCAGTGCAGGGCTCGGTTGGGGCAGGCGCAGCGGCATCCTGAGCTGAAGTCGTCTCCTGGCCGGCACCCTCGATGGCGATGCCGTATTCGTCGAGCTCGGACTCGGCGGCTTCCGCGGCTTCGGCTTCTGCTGCCTGCGCGGCGGCTTCCTCGGCCTCGCGGTCGGCCAGTTCCTCGGCATAGGCACGGCTACCCAGTACGTCGCCGCCTAGCGCCGCCTCATCGGCAGCCGTCAGGTTAGCGGCGCGGCGCTCGGCGGTCGCCCGTTCGTCTGCCAGCGCGGCCTCGGCCTTGCGTGCCTCCTCGACCTCATCGTTCCAAGGCAGCTCAACACGCTGACGGGCGGCAGCCTCGGGGCTCAGCACCTCGGCATCCAGATAATTGAGGACTTCCTCGACGAGCATCTCGGTCTCGGGACGCGGAATGAGCACGCCGGGGGCGCACGCGACGTCAATCATGCGAAACTGCGTGCTGCCGGTGATGTACTGTAGCGGTTCACCTTTAGCGCGACGAACAACGGCCGCGTGCATGGTCTCGAGCTGGGCCGCGTTAAGCGTCTCGTCCATGCGCATATATAGGTCGATGCGTGCCAAACCCGTGGCAGCGCAGAGCAGCCACTCGGCAGAAAGACGGGGGTGCTCCTCGCCGCGCTCGGCCAGGTACTCCTTGGTCCACTCGAGACAACGCTTGATGGTCCAAATCTCGTTTGCCATGGGGCCCTCCCCTCTTAAGCGCCGGGCGGCGCGCGAATGTCGGAGCAGATTGTACGCGAGGCCAGCGCTTGGCAAGGGACGATTGAAAGCGATTATCGAGAATCAGCCCAGAATTTTGCTTGGAACCCATCTGAAGTGCCCATTCGTCGACGTCTAAATCTGCATCCGTCAAGCTTTTGGCAAGGTTGACCCAAAACTGACCAATATCTAACCAAGAACTTGCCACATCGCTTGACGCGCGACGCATCAAAAATCGCCCCGCGACTTCTTGAACGATTTTTCGAGCAATATTTTCAATTGCAGATGCATACCGTTAATTGCTTTAAGCAGGTAAGCAGCTCAAAGGCCATCAAGACGGATTGAATAACATCTCAAAGCAATGTGCCCAACCTAGTCGTTTAAGAACGTCCCCAATGACTACATCTAAGGCGCCGCAGGTAGAGGACGGACAGCGAGCGACGTCCAGAGCGAACAAGTTGGCATGAAAAAGGCAAGGCATAGACCTTCTGGTCATGCCCTGCCTTTTGAATGACAAATTGTCGCTCTGGACGTCGCGCAGCGTCGAGCCGTTACGCGGTTTGGTAAAACCGCGTAACCCACTACACAGCCTGTGCCAGCTTCTCGGCTCGCTCGGCGGCGGCGAGCGCCTCGATGACGGTACCGAGCTGATCGCCCAGAAGGACGCCGTTGTAGGTAGAGTTGAAGCCGATACGGTGATCGGTCACGCGGTCCTGGGGCTGATTGTAGGTGCGGATCTTCTCGGAACGGTTGCCGTGGCCAATCTGGCTCTGGCGCTCGGCACCAAGCTCAGCCTGCTGCTTTTCGAGCTCCATCTCGTACAGACGGGCGCGCAGCATCTGCATGCAGACCTCGCGGTTCTGGATCTGGGAGCGCTGCTCCTGCGACTGCACCACGGTGTTGGTGGGCAGGTGGGTGAT
>WGSR01000039.1 GCA_014871545.1 Collinsella sp.
CTGCGCAAGACGGAGAGCACATTAAGTGCTCTCCTTTGCGTGCGGAACTCGCGATCGATGTTGCCCCATACGCCCGCCCGGGTCCTTGGGTAACGTTGCTGAACGAGCGTTGCTTTGCCTCTCGCTTTTTGATCTGGAGAACCGGGTGGGCTGAATACTTAGACATGGCAAGGGGCTCCCCCGTACATGGACGGGGGAGCCCCTTGTTGCGTTTGGGTTGTTGGTGCGACCTAGAGGTGGCTGATGATCAGTTCCATCTTGCCTTCGAGGTCGATGGAGCTGACGGTGCTCGGGGCCAGCAGGTGGCTTCCCTTGTGGACGGGGTCGCCGCAGACGGTGCCTTCGCCGTTGATGACCGACAGGCACATGAAGGGCCAGCGCTGGTCGAGGGTCTTGCTGCCGTCGACGCGCACGCGATCGACGGTGTAGCAGGAGTTAGACTCGAGCTCGGTCACGCCGTCGACCTCGGGCGCGGTCACCGTGCCGTCGGTCGGAGCCTGAGCATCAAAGTCGATGCAGTCGAGGCTCTGCTCAATGTGCAGGGGACGCAGTTTGCCGTCGGTGCCGGGACGGTCGTAGTCGTACAGGCGATACGTCACGTCGCTCGACTGCTGCGTCTCCAAAATGAGCGTGCCGGTCTTGATGGCGTGGACGGTACCGGAATCAATCTGGAAAAAGTCGCCCTTGTGAATCGGCAGCACGTTGAGCATGTCGTCCCAGCGGCCGTCCTCGATCATACGCGCGGCCTCGGCGCGGTCGTGCGCGCGCTGTCCGACGATGATCGTGGCGCCGGGCTCGCAGTCCAGTACATACCAGCACTCGGTTTTGCCCAGGCTGCCGTTCTCGTGCTCGGCGGCGTACTCGTCATTGGGATGGATCTGGATCGAAAGGTCGTCCTTGGCGTCTAGAATCTTAATGAGCAGCGGGAACTCCTTGCCCTCGCAGTTACCAAAGAGCTCGCGGTGCTCGGCCCACAGCCACGAAAGCGTGTGACCGGCGTACGGGCCCTCCGCGATCTGGCAGTCGCCGTTGGGGTGGGCCGAGATAGCCCAACACTCACCGATGGGACCCTCGGGAATGTCGTAACCAAATACGGTTTCGAGCTGGCGGCCGCCCCAGATCTTCTCGTGGAAAATCGGCGTGAGTTTAATCAAATCGGACATGTGCATACTCCCATAAGGTTGTGCGGGTGCCGCGTAAGACAGCTCAAAACGAGCACCCACCGGATTACAAAACTAGGCCAGCGTTACGTTGTGCAGCTCAAAGCGGTCGCCTACGTTGTGCGAGATAGAATATTCAAACGCGGTGCCGCTATCCAAGAAGCCAATCTGGTTGAGTTCGAGCAGGGGAGTGCCGGGTTTGGTATCCAGGCGCTCAGCCTCTTCCTCAGTTGCCGCGACGGCGCGAATGGTACGGTGGAAACTCGAGATCTTGAGTCCGCACTGCTCGCGGATGAAGCTGTAGACCGACGCGTACAGGTCTTTTTTCTTAAGACCCGGAATCAGCTCGAGTGGCATATAGGTGTACTCAATAACGATGGGCTGACCATCGACCTCGCGTACGCGCACGATGTGATAGGCAAAGTCGTCTTCGGCCATTCCCAGCTGGGTCGCAACCTCTGCCGGCGGATTGACGATCGAGAAATCGTAGACCACCGAGGTCACTTTCTCCCCGCGATGCTCGTACGAAAAGCCTTGGGCACGGTCGTTCTTGCCTTGGAAAAACACCTGGCCGGGAAGCCCCGCCGTGTCCTTGACGTAGGTGCCCGATCCGCGCCGGCTGGTAATAAGGCCTTCCTCGGTGATCTGCTCAATCGCGCGCTTGACGGTGATCTTGGAAACGCTATACAGCTCGCAAAACTCTACGACGGTGGGCAGTTTGTCGCCCGGCTTAAGGGAGCCGTCCTCGATGCTTCGACGGATATCTGCAGCTATCGCCTCGTATTTGGGAATCATGCAATCCTCCCTTCATATTTGCGTTGATATAAAGAGAGTATACCTACTTAAAAAGCATCCATATGGCTTTCATCAAAGAAGTTCGATAAAGAAAAATAAAAAAGACGCTTTACATAATAAATTAGAGCGCTATAGTTACAGACAACAAGCGAGATGCATTGGCGTTTGCTTGTGCTGTTTGGGGACGGATTTGTTTTGGCGGGCAGGGTATCCAGATACCTGGTGCGCGCCCGCGCCGGATTGCCTGCCAAAGCAAGCCCGTCTCCAACCGAAAGCTCTAGACACGAAAGCGAGGACTTTGATGGCTCAGTATCAGCTGCCCCGTGACTTCTTCTTTGGCGCTGCTATGTCCGGCCCACAGACTGAGGGTCAGTGGAACCAGGGCGGCAAGCTCGAGAACCTGTGGGACACCTGGTCCATCCAGGATCTGGGTTCGTTTTACAACTGCGTTGGCTCTTATGCCGGCAATGACTTTATGGCCAAGTACCAGGAAGACTTTCGCATTTTGAAGGACTTGGGCCTGAATACCTATCGCACTTCCATCCAGTGGAGCCGTCTGCTCGATGCCGACGGCAACCTCAACGAGGAGGGTGCTGCGTGGTATCACGAGCTGTTCCGCGCCTCTCGCGAGGCCGGCCTGGAGCCGTTTGTCAACTTGTACCACTTTGACATGCCCACCTACCTTTTTAACCGTGGCGGCTGGGAGAGCCGCGAGGTCGTTGAGGCTTACGCGCATTACGCCGACGTCGCCTTCCACGAGTTTGGCCAGGAGATTAAGTACTGGTTCACCTTTAACGAGCCCATCGTCGAGCCCGAGCAGCGCTATCAGGAGGGCGTGTGGTTCCCGCAGCTCCACGACTTTAGCCGCGCTCGCACCGTGCAGTATCACATCTCGCTGGCACATGCGCTGGCCGTGGCCAACTATCGTCGCGCCTATGACGAGGGCGCTATTCGCGCCGATGCCAAGATCGGCATGATCAACTGCTTTACCCCGGTTTACACCAAGCAGAATCCCAGCGAGGCAGACCTCGAGGCCGTGCGTATGACCAGCGGCATCAACAATCGCTGGTGGCTCGACCTTATTACCAAGGGCGAGCTTCCTGCCGACGTGCTCGACAGCCTGGCCGAGGGCGGCGTTAAGCTTCCGTTCCGTGCCGGCGACCAAGAGATTCTTAAGCAGGGTGTTGTCGACTGGCTCGGTTGCAACTACTACCACCCCACGCGCGTTCAGGCGCCGGCGAGCAAGATCGACCAGTACGGTCTGCCGCACTTTGCCGACGAGTACGTGTGGCCCGACGCCGTTATGAACGAGAGCCGCGGCTGGGAGATCTACCCGCAGGGCCTCTACGACTTTGGCATGGACTGCGCTAAGAACTACCCCGATCTTGAGTGGTTCGTTTCCGAGAACGGCATCGGCATCATGGACGAATACAAGAACCGAGACGCCGAAGGAACCATCCAGGATGACTACCGCGTCGACTTTGTACGCCAGCACCTGGAGTGGGTTGCCAAGGCAATTGCCGAGGGCGCCAAGTGCCGTGGATACCATTATTGGGCCGTCATCGATAACTGGTCTTGGGCGAATGCCTTTAAGAACCGTTACGGTTTTGTCGAGGTCGACCTTATGGACGGCTACAAGCGCCGCCTTAAGAAGTCGGCAGCTTGGCTCAAGCAGGTCGCCACGACTCACGTGGTTGATTAGCGAACGGGCGAACGCCCAGACCGCGCGCCGCTGCGCGCAACACATGGCACATCTGGTGGCAGAGGGCGACAGACCACCGTGCGCATAGGAAAAGGCCGGATTTGAAAGTTAGGAGCAATCATGGCCAGTGACAACGGAAAGAGCTTCCTCGACAAGTTTGCCGAGGTCTCTGCGAAGGTGGGAAACCAGGTTCACCTGCGTTCCCTGCGAGACGCCTTCGCGACCATCACGCCGCTCTATATCCTTGCGGGTATCGCGGTTCTTATTAACAACGTCGTGTTCCCTCTGTTCCCGCTCGATGCGGCGGGCCTTGCCAACCTTCAGACGTGGGGTTCGGCAATTACGCTGGGCACCCTCAACGTCTCTGCCATTATCTTGGCCGGATTGATTGGCTACAGCCTCGCCAAGAACAAGCGTTTCGATAACCCGCTCGCTTGCGTGGTCGTCGCCATCTCTGCCTTCGTCATCATGATGCCGCAGCAGATTACCGCCTCGCTTGCCGCCACGAGCCCGCTGCTCACCGACAAGATCACCTCCGCCGAGGTTACGGGCGCCCTTTCGACTGCCAACACCGGCACTAACGGTCTGTTCTCGGCCATTATCATCGCTCTGCTCTCCGTCTCGCTCTTCATCAAGATCTCTGGCGTCGAGAAGCTCAAGGTTAAGCTGGGCGAGGGCGTGCCTCCCGCGGTCTCCAACTCCTTCAACGTCATGATCCCGATGCTGCTCAACCTCGCGATCTTCGCTCTTGCCGCAGCCCTGCTCGCCGTGTGCGCCGGCACCGATCTGTGCACCATCATCTCCACGTGCATCTCCAACCCGCTCAAGAGCATCATGAACGCCGGTCCGTGGGCTGTTATCCTCATCTACACCCTTGCTAACCTGCTGTTCTGCGTCGGTATTCACCAGTCCACCATCTCTGGCGCTACCGTCGAGCCGATCCTGACCATGCTCATCGTCGACAACATGGCTACCTTTGCCGCCGGTGGCACCATCCAGCCCGATCACTACATGAACATGCAGATCGTTAACAGCTTCGCCCTCATCGGCGGCTCGGGCTGCACCCTCATGCTTCTGCTCGACACGCTCCTGTTCTCCAAGAACAAGGCTTCCGAGACCGTTTCCAAGATGGCTATCCTGCCTGGTCTGTTCAACATCAACGAGCCGGTTATCTACGGTTACCCCATCGTGTACAACCTGCCGCTCATGATCCCGTTTGTCCTTCTTCCCGATCTGTTCATCGGCATCACCTATGGCCTTACCTGCGCAGGCATCATCAGCCCCTGCATCGCCCAGGTGCCCTGGACTATGCCTCCCGTCATCAATGCCCTGCTCGCTACGGGCTTTGACTGGCGCGCCGGCGTGTGGCAGGCTCTCGAGATTGTCATTGGCATGGCCGTCTACCTGCCCTTTATGAAGATTTCCGAGAAGGCAATCGCCAAGCAGGAGACTCTTGCCGAGTAGAACGCCTAACGTTCGTCCCTTTCACCTTGCGGGCGCCGGTACGCGGTGCCGGCGCCTGCACCTCTCTTCTGCGTAAGGGCGCAGAAAGAGGGCACAATAACCGCAAGGAATATAACCAGTCGTCGTCTGCGCGCCGCGCAGTTATAAGGAGGAAACCATGAAGAAGATCATGCTCTGCTGCAATGCCGGTATGTCCACGAGTCTGCTGGTCCAGAAGATGCAGGCCGAGGTTGCAAACCGTGGTCTGGATATCGAGATCGAGGCTCGTCCCATGAACGAGGCCCACGATCACCTGGACGAGTGCGACATGTTGCTGCTTGGCCCGCAGATCGGCTACACCAAGGGCGATTTTGAGAAGGAGGCCGCCGGTCGTTTTCCGGTCGAGGTCATCAACATGGTCGACTACGGCCGCATGAACGCTGCCGGCATCATCGACCACTGCGTCAGCGTGATGGGCTAGGTGCTCCGCATGGAGGATATGAACGAACTGCAGATGACCTGCTTCGAGATCATCAGCTACGTCGGTACCGCCAAGAGCATGTACATCAATGCCGTGCAAAAGGCCAAGGAGGGCGATTTTGACGCCGCCGAGGAGCTTATCAAGCAGGGCGATGAGGCCTATAACGGTGGCCACGATGTTCACATGGGGCTTCTGAAGAAGGAGGCCAACGGCGAGCGTAACGGCGAGGCTCCGTTGATTCTGCTGCATGCCGAGGACCAGATGGCCGGCACCGAGACCATGCGCGTCATGGCGACGGAGCTCATCGAGATTCACAAGCAGTTGCAGACACTTAAGGCCTAGTCGGCGTTATCGCCGCGACGGACCGTGCGGTCCAACAGACAACATAGTCCCTTTGACGGGCGCCGGGAGCCTCCGCCTCCCGGCGCCTTTATATTTGGGGAAGGTCTTGCGCGACCTATTGAGCGACCATTCGCGCTTCCCCAGATAAAACCTGCCAAAACAAACCTGTCCCTTTTTGGTAGGTTTTTGCCTTGGGAGCGGTACCATACAGGCAATGTTTAAACGAGAAAGGTGGGCTCCCATGGAACCTAAGCAGTACTACATCGGCATCGACGTCGGCGGCACTTCGGTTAAGGAGGGCCTGTTCGACGAGGACGGCAACCTGCTGGCCAAGGCCAGCGTGCCCACGCCTCCTATCGTTGACGCTGCGGGCTTTGCCGCGGTGACCGAGGCTATCGACCAGGTGGTCGCCAAGGCACAGATTCCGCGTGCCTTTGTGGCGGGCATTGGCCTGGCCGTTCCGTGCCCCATCCCGGCGTCGGGCGATGCCAAGGTCAAGGCCAACATTGCCATTAACCTGCCCGAGCTAAGAGTCGCCATTCAGGAGCACTGCCCCGACGCGGTCGTTAAGTACGAGAACGATGCCAACGCCGCTGCCATGGGCGAGGCCTGGCTCGGTTCTGCCAAGGGCGTGCAGAACGTGGTGATGGTCACCATCGGTACCGGCGTGGGCGGCGGCGTTATCGTTAACGGCGACGTGGTATCGGGCGTTGTGGGTGCCGGCGGCGAGATTGGCCACATGTGCCTGAACCCGGCCGAGGAGCGCACCTGCGGCTGCGGCGGCCATGGCCACCTGGAGCAGTATTCCAGCGCCACCGGCGTGGTGAGCAACTACCTTGCCGAGTGCAAGAAGGCGGGCGTCGAGCCCATCGAGCTCACCGGCCCCTCCGATTCCAAGGACGTGTTCCAGGCCTGCCGCGAGGGCGATAAGCTCGCGCTTGCCGCGGCCGATACCATGGCCGACTATCTCGGCCGTGCCCTGGCGCTTATTGCCAACGTGGTCGACCCCGAGATGTTCCTGATCGGTGGCGGCGCGTCCGCTTCGGCCGATGTCTATCTCGACTCCGTTCGTGAGCATTTCCAGCGCTACGCGCTTTCTGCCTCGCGCGAGACGCCCATTAAGGTCGCTTCGCTCGGAAACGACGCCGGCATTATCGGCGCCGCCTACGTAGCCCTGCGCGCCGCCGGCAAATAGTCGGTGCAAGGGGGACAGGTTACTTTGCACCAACATGGTGCAAAAGGGACAGCCTTGGCCCCCGTGCCTGCCCCAAAATATGCTGTGGCCCTTCCGTCTGCGAAGGCTCGGCATCGGCGTGCTACCATAGCTACGTCCAAGTACACATATCAAGTGGAGGATATCCATGGCAAACGTTCTTGTCTTTGGTCACCAGAACCCCGATAACGACGCCATCATGAGCGCCGTCGTCCTGTCCCAGCTGCTCAACCAGGTTGAGTATGCCGGCAACACCTACGAGGCCTGTGCCCTTGGTCAGCTTCCGGCAGAGTCCGCCAAGCTGCTCGCCGACGCCGGCATCGCCGAGCCTCGCGTGATCGAGTCCGTCGAGGCCGGTCAGCTCGTCGTCCTCACCGATCACAACGAGTCTGCCCAGTCCGTCGCCGGCCTTAAGGACGCCACGGTCTTTGGCGTTGTCGATCATCACCGCATCGGCGATTTCGAGACCGCCGGCCCGCTGCACTACATCTGCCTGCCCTGGGGCTCCAGCTGCACCATCGTCACCAAGCTCGCCGGCGTGCTCGGCGTTGAGCTTTCCGACGTCCAGGCCAAGCTGCTGCTCTCGGCCATGATGACCGACACGCTCATGCTCAAGAGCCCCACCACCACCGATGTCGACCGCGCCGTCGCCGCCAAGCTCGGCGAGCAGGTGGGCGTCGACCCGGTCAAGTTTGGCATGGAGGTCTTCCTCACCCGTCCGTCCGGCTCCTTCACCGCTGCCGAGATGGTCGGCAACGACATCAAGATGTTCGAGCCCGCCGGCAAGAAGCTGCTCATCGGCCAGTACGAGACCGTCGACAAGAGCCGCGCGCTCGGCATGATCGACGAGATTCGCGAGGCCATGCGCGCCTACGCCGCCGAGAAGGGTGCTGACGGCATTGTCCTGTGCATCACCGACATCATGGAGGAGGGCTCGCAGGTCCTGCTCGAGGGCGAGACCGAGGCTGCTCAGAAGGGCCTGGGCATTGCCGACGAGCACGACGGCGTCTGGATGCCGGGCGTCCTCTCCCGTAAGAAGCAGGTCGCTGCCCCCATCATGGCCGCCTGCTAGGTTCTTTTGACCAAACGCCACGACCGGACCGCGGACGCCCCGCGCTCCGGTCGTTTTTTGTGCACAGTGCTGCGTCGTCTCTTGGACAGGCGTGCCCGTGCCGTTGGGCAAATAATGTTCAACCTGTGGTTCCGCTTTTCGGCTGCACTTGTGCGCATGTCGTGCAGGGTAGGCTAGATGCAAGCGTAATACGTTGGAGCGCGGCTCCGCCACTTGGGCGGGCCGTGCTTTTTTAAGACGGGAACCCTCCCGTGAAAGGAGTCGCCCATGGCAGCACCCGAGCAGCTGTTCAACGTCCGTGAGCGCAAGCGTTTTGAGCGTCACGACATTTGGGAGCGCATTGCCGAGAACGGCACGATTTCCGCCGCCGTCATGGTCTGCGCCGCCATCGCCGCCGTCATCTGCGCCAACACCGATGCCTACGAGGCCATCCATCACTTTTTAGAGACCCCGCTGTATGTGGGCCTGGGCAACCTTACCGCCGGTCTCACCGTCGAGCTTTTCGTCAACGACTTCCTCATGGCGATCTTCTTTTTGTTGGTGGGCATTGAGCTCAAGTACGAGATGACGGTCGGCGAGCTCAAGAATCCGCGTCAGGCCATGCTTCCCATGCTGGCGGCCGTGGGCGGCGTCGTCGTTCCCGCCTGCATCTACCTGATCTTTAACCATGCCGGCGCCCGCAACGGTTGGGCCATCCCCATGGCAACCGATATTGCCTTTGCGCTGGGCGTGCTGTCGCTTTTGGGCAACCGCGTGCCCAACGGCGTGCGCGTGTTCTTCTCGACGCTCGCCATCGCCGACGACCTTATCTCCATCGCCGCCATCGCCATCTTCTACGGTCAGAGCCCCAATCCGTTTTGGTTGGGCGCCGCTGCGCTTGTGACCTGCGCGCTCGTGTGGCTCAACAAGACGCAGCATTACCGCCTTGCCCCGTATTCGGTACTGGGTCTGCTGTTGTGGTTCTGCATGTTCAAGAGCGGCGTACATGCCACGCTTGCCGGCGTCATCTTGGCCTTTACCATCCCGGCCAAGTGCGGCGTCAAGCTCGATAGCCTCACCGATTGGTTGGGCGAGTGCCTGCCGCTGCTCGATGACCGCTACGACGACGAGGCGCACATCCTGGGCCAGCACGACTTTACCGTCTCGACCACCAGGGTCGAGCGCGTCATGCACCGCGTGACCCCGCCGCTCATCCGTATGGAGCGTCTGATCTCCACGCCGGTCAACTTTGTGATTCTGCCGATCTTTGCGTTCGTCAACGCACAGGTTCGCCTGGTGGGCGTGGACATGAGCACGCTGCTCACCGACCCGGTGACGCTCGGCGTGTACTTTGGCATGCTGCTGGGCAAGCCGATCGGCATCTTTGGCATGACGTTCGCCTTGGTCAAGCTCAAGGTCTGCGAGCTGCCGCACAATGTCAACTGGCATATGATTGCCGGTGTGGGCATTCTGGGCGGCATCGGCTTTACCATGTCGATTCTCATCAGCGGTCTTGCCTTCCCGACGGCCCAGTTTGAGGTTCTGGCTGCCAAGGCTGCCATCCTTGCCGGTTCGGTCACCGCCGCCGTGCTCGGCATGATCTACATGAGTGTGGTCTGCAAACACCCCGCGCCCAAGGGCGAGTAAGAGCGTAAAAACCGGGGCCGGACGTGCCCCCGGATACCCTCGTGTGCAAAAAACGCCGTTTGTGAGTACTGTCACAAACGGCGTTTCATTTTACGCGCTAAAAATAATGGACAACAACATGCTGCTTGTACGTTAACGAGTAGCCGGTAGATTAGAAAATGACAATAAGGTCCTTAAAAAGAGGACGAACGAGGCCAAAAAGGGCTGTTTTTGCCAAAAATCGCTGCCACTAAAAAAGTAACAGTACTCATATTTGCTCTTTTTTGCACACGGGCCCGATGACTAGGTCTATTCCACGGTGCCGTAGACGGCACCCCAGCCGTGGGCGGCCAAGGCGGAGTTGAGCTGGTCGCAAAGTGACTGGCGGTCATAATAGCCGGGCGGTAGCAGGTTGACGATCTCCATGAGATCGGGTGCCAAGTCCAAGATCTCGGCCTGCACGATCAGATCCAGGCGGTCGATGGCGTGGCGGTCGTAAAACAGTCCGTCGACCAGGCGCTGCAGGTCGCCGAATTCCTCGGC
>WGSR01000004.1 GCA_014871545.1 Collinsella sp.
GGTCACCAAGCACAACCTCAAGTATCGTCGCTACTATCACCAGTTCGACTACTAAGAGCAAATAACGTTTGTGTAATTGGGCCCCGCTCCTATATGGAACGGGGCCTCGTTTAGGTTGGAGAGTAATTATGAGCTACCCCCTGCTTGCCGTCATGAATATCAGCCATCGTTATTTTGACCTTGAGGAATTCTTTTCTTCGGCAGCGGCCTCGGGCTATACGTGTTGCGAGCTTTGGACCGGGGCGATGCATCTGTATGTCGATTGCCATGGATACGATTCGCTCGAGCAGGTGCGGGAGCTGTCACAGCGGTATGGGATTCGGATTGTGGGGCTTTGTCCCGAACAGAACAACCCCAAGCCGTGGAATATCGCGGCGCGCGGGAATGAGGCGCGTGCCCGCACACTCGCGTACTTTAAGAACGTTGTAGATATTGCGGAGGAACTTGGAGCCGAGCAGGTCATGGTTTCGAGCGGCTGGGCATTTTTGAACGAGCCGATCGAGGACGCGTGGGGTCGCAGCTCCTCGATGCTGCGTGCGATTGCCGAGCATGCGGGAGAGCGCGGCGTGCGGCTGGTGCTCGAGGCCCTACAGCCGGTTGAGTCGATAATCGTGAACTCGGCGACCGACACGAAGCGCATAATCGAGGCAGTTGATCATCCGGCACTTAAGGCGTGTCTGGATATGGGCGCTATGGCGGTGGCGGGGGATACCATCGACGATTATTTCGATCTACTTGGCGATGATGTCGCCCACGTGCATTTTGTCGATGTTGCGGCAGATGGCACGACGCATCTTGCCTGGGGTGACGGCGACCGCGATATGCGCGCCGACCTAGATAGGCTGGTGGCGCGCGGCTATCGCGGAGTTGTTTCGGCCGAGACCTATGACTGGCGCTATTTCGCCGACCCCGCAGCTGCCGATGCGCAGGTAATGGCAGAGTATCGTCGTGCGATTGGCGCCTAGGTGGGGTTGGGCTGCGGCAATCTGCCCTATGTTTCCAAATGAATACGGTGTGAGCGGCTGCGACGGATTTTCCCCGCAAACACTCTAGTATGCTAAAGTACCCAGAAGACCGGCGGAGCTATGCCGGTCTTCTGTTCTATACGAAGCACAGCATGAGGAGGCTCACCAGATGACGGCCACACCGTGGGGATTCCGGGACATATTGCCCGAGGAGGCTCAGGCGCGCGAGGAGATTGCGCTGACGGTGAAGGGCTGCTTCAGGGAGCATCATTACCTTCCGGTCGAGACGCCGCTGCTCGAGGACAAGGGTTCGCTTGCGGAAGGCGGACGCATTGCGGACACGCCGTTTAAGCTCTTTGATGATGACGGTCGCCTGCTGGTGGTCCGTCCCGACAACACGCTGCCGATCGTGCGCCTGGTCTCGACCCGCATGCGCGCGGCCGACCTGCCCCTGCGCCTTCGCTACGAGGCGCCGGTGGTTCGTGAGTGCCAGCACAATGCCGGCGGCTCGCGCCAGTTTACACAGCTGGGCTTTGAGCTTATCGGTGCGGGCGATACCGCGGGCGATGTTGAGATTGTTTCGCTCGTGGCCGAGGCGGTGCGCAAGCTGGCGCTGCCCGATGCACGCATTATCGCAGGTAGTGTGCGTCCGTTTAAGGAGCTGCTCGCGGCGTGCGAGGATCGCGAGCTGGCTGCCGAGGCCCTGCGCTGCGTGCACGCCAACGACTTTGTGGGCCTCGATGCTCGCGTGGCAGCAAGTGCCGAGTCTGATGCCGTCAAGGCTGCCATTAGCGAGCTGCCGCGTCTGCACGGCGGCGCCGAGGTACTTGACCGCGTGGATGCGCTGCTGGTTGCCGCCGGTATCGCCGCGCCGCTCACGCGTGAGCTGCGCGCTCTGGTCGAGGGCCTGGCTCCCGAGGACGCTCAGGTGCTGTCCTTCGACTTTTCCATCATGAACTCTTTCGATTACTACACGGGCCTGGTCTTTAAGGCCTATGCCGGCGGCTTGCCCGATCCGGTCGGTTCGGGCGGTCGCTACGACTCCATCTTTACCGGTGCATTTGGCGACGGCATTGAGGTGCCGGCGGCGGGCTTCGCCTTTTCGCTCGAGCGTCTGGAGGTCGCGCGTACCTCGGCCGAGGACGCCGCTTCCGACGGCGATCACGCCGCGGGCCGTGGCGCCGAGGGCCCGCTGCGCATTGCCGTGCCCAAGGGTTCGCTTAAGGCCGACACGCTTGACGTGCTCGAAGCAGCGGGCTTAGACGTCTCTGAGCTGCGCGACCCCGGTCGTCACCTGATAGTGCGCGGTCGCGACACGCGTGCCGGTGAGGGCGCGGTCGGCGATATCGAGTTTGTCATCGTGCGCCCCAGCGACGCGCCCGCTTTTGTGGGCTGCGGTGGTGCCGATTGCGGCATCTGCGGTTGGGACTCGCTCATCGAGGCCGACCTCAACCTGCTGCAGCTGGTCGATCTGGGCTACGGCCTGTGCACGTTTATCGAGGCGGAGCCCGCATGGCGCGCCGGCCAGGCCGAGCGCAACTACGCCCGCCGCGGGTCGCTTCGTGTGGCCACCAAGTACCCGCGCATCGCGAGCGCCTGGTATGCCGAGCGCGGTGTGAATGCCGATATCGTCTCACTGCACGGCAACATCGAGCTGGGTCCCATTGTCGGCATGGCCGATCGCATCGTGGATATTACCGCCACGGGCGCCACGCTGCGCGACAACGACTTGGTCATCACCGGCCGCATCATGGACTGCACGGCTCGCTTCTTCGTCAACCCAGGTGCCGCGCGCTTGGATCCGCGCGTACGCAACTTGGCCGATCGCCTGGCCGCGGCCGTGAAGGACAAGCATTTTGAGCCCGTCGCGGGCTCGGCACAATAGTGCGAGTACGCACGGGCGCCCCAACGTACGGGCTGCAGGCCGATGGCGCCGCCGCCCGACCTCTCGTTTTTCGAACACAACCTCGACCGATAGGGGATACCGATATGAAGACCATCAGGCTCGCTCCCGGTGAGCGCCTCGTTACCAACCAGCTCAACCGCAAGGGCGTGCTGCCGCAAAACATTGTCGACGCCGCCCGTGATATCGTGGCCAACGTGCGCGCCAACGGCGATGCCGCGGTGCGCGATTACTGCCAGCGTTTTGACGGTGTTGAGCTGCAGAGCTTCCGCTTGCCGCAGGAGCAGATCGATGCCGCGCTCGAAGGTCTCGATCCGGTCTTTGTCGCCGCGCTCGAGAAGGCTGCGCGCCAGATTCGCGAGTTCCACCAGCGCGAGGTCGAGCAGAGTTGGTTTACCACGCGTCCGGACGGCACGATGCTCGGCGTTAAGGTGACCCCGCTCGCTGCGGCCGGCATCTATGTGCCGGGCGGTCGTGCGCAGTATCCTTCCACGGTGCTCATGAACGCCATTCCCGCCAAGGTTGCCGGCGTCAAGCGCGTGGCCATGGTGACCCCGCCGCAAAAGGATGGCCTGATTAGCCCGTATACGCTTGCGGCAGCCAAGCTCGGCGGCGTGGACGAGATCTATATGGTGGGCGGCGCTCAGGCTGTGGCCGCGCTGGCGTACGGCACCGAGACCATTCCGCGCGTCGACAAAATTACCGGCCCGGGCAACGCCTTTGTCGCCGCGGCCAAGCAGATTGTCTCGGGCGACGTGGGAATCGACATGGTTGCCGGCCCCTCCGAGGTCTGCGTGCTGGCCGACGCCACGGCCAAGCCCATGGTGGTCGCGGCCGACCTGATGGCCCAGGCCGAGCACGATCCGCTGGCAGCCTGCTATCTGGTGACCTGCGACGAGCAGTTTGCGCGTGAGGTCGAGGCGGGTATCGAAATTCTGGTAGCGCAGTCCCCGCGTGCCGAGATTACGCGTGCCTCGCTCGATAACGAGGGCGCCATCGTGGTGGCCGCCGACATGGCAGCTGCCGTCGAGGCGGTGAACACCGTGGCGCCCGAGCACCTGGAGCTGCACTGCAAGGATGCGATGAGCCTGCTTGGCGGTATCCGCAACGCCGGTGCCATCTTTGTGGGCGCTTGGAGCTCCGAGCCGCTTGGCGATTATGTTGCCGGCCCCAACCACACGCTGCCGACCGGCGGCACGGCCATGTTCTCCAACCCGCTTTCGGTCGAAGAGTTTGTTAAGCGCTCGAGCGTCATTTGCTATACGCCCGAGGGCCTGCTCTCCGACGCTCCCGCTACGCAGCGCCTGGCCGAGGCCGAGGGCCTGTGGGCGCACGCGCTTTCCGCCGCTCTCCGTCGCCGCGTGTTGGAGCAGGGCGAGGATGCCGTGAGTGCCGAGTCGCTCGCCGCGGCCGACCTGACCAAGGTCGCCTGGCCGGGCGATACGACCGCGACGGTCGCCGAGGGTGTGGACCTGGCGGCTGCGGGCGGTGCCGCTGGCGCGGTCGTCGAGGGGGCCTAATATGGCCGAGCTGACGTCTCGTATGAAGGAACTTGTCCAGCCTTACCTGGCCGGTATTGAGCCCTACGATCCCAACTTTACGCCCACGCTTATCAACCTTTCGGCCAACGAGAACACCTATCCCGTGCCGGCCGGCGTGCGCGAGGCGGTCGACGCCGCCCTGGCTGCCACACCGCTCAACCGCTATCCCGATCCCATGTCCAACGACCTGCGCGACGAGCTTGCTGCCTGGCATGGCGTGACGCGCGAGAACATCTGCGTGGGCAACGGCGGCGACGAGCTGCTCTATAACTATCTGCTGGCGTTTGGCGGCGCGGGAAGGATTCTGCTCAACTGCCCGCCGTGCTTTAGCGAGTATGCGTTCTTTGCGTCTCTGTGCCAGATCGAGGTGCGCGACGTGTGGCGCGACCCGACGACCTTTGAGCTCGACCAAGCGGCTGTGCTCGCGGCCGCGCCCGAGTGCAACCTCGCCATTGTGACCTCGCCCAACAATCCCACGGGCGACGTGGCGCCGCTCGACTTTGTCGCGGCCCTGTGCGATGCCTGCCCCGGTATGGTGATGGTCGACGAGGCCTACGTTGAGTTTGCCGACGATTCGTTTGGCGCGGCTACCACGGCGCAAGGCCTTATCGCCGAGCATCCCAACCTGGTGATTCTGCACACGCTGTCCAAGGCGTTTGGCGCCGCCGGAGCGCGTCTGGGCTATGTGATTGCGGCACCCGAGGTTATCGACGTGTTCGCGGCGATTCGCCAGATCTATTCGGTCAACGTGCTGAGTCAGGCGGCAGCACTCGCCTGCGTGCGTGCCCGCGATGCGTACGCGCCCGTGGTGGCGCAGGTCGCATCCGAGCGCGAGCGCGAGCTGGCCGCTCTGCGCGCGATGGCTGCCGAGGGCTTGCCCGTGGAGGCGTGGCCGAGCGCGGCGAACTTTGTGCTCGTGCGTACGCCGCATGCCACGCGCGTGCGCGAGCGCCTGCGCGACGAGTATTCGATTTTGGTGCGCGACTTTAGCTACGCGCCGGGGCTCGCGGACTGTCTGCGCGTTACCGTGGGCACCCCGCAGGAAAACGATGAGGTGCTGGCTGCGTTTGCCGCGCTGGTGAAGGAGGAGATGTAGATGGGCCGTTATGCCGAGGTAACCCGTAAGACGGGGGAGACCGATATTGTCGTCAAGCTCGACCTGGACGGATGCGGCGTGTGCGATATCTCGACCGGCGTGCCGTTTTTCGACCACATGCTCAACGCCTTTGGCCGCCATGGCCTGTTTGATCTGACGGTACACGCGGTGGGCGACGTGGAGGTCGATGCACACCACACCGTCGAGGACACGGGCATTGTGCTGGGCGAGGCGTTCTGCCAGGCGCTGGGCGACAAGGCAGGCATCACACGCTTTGCCGACGCGGCGATCGCCATGGACGAGACGCTTGTGATGGCTGCTGTTGATATTTCGGGCCGCGGGCAGGCCTACTGCGAGCTGCCCGTGCCGACCGAGCGCGTGGGCACTTTTGATACCGAGCTGGCCGTCGAGTTTTTATACGCCTTTGCGCGCGACGCCAAGCTCACGCTGCACGTGCGCGAGCTGGCGGGCGGCAATTCGCACCACATTATCGAGGCGGCCTTTAAGGCCGTGGGCCGCACGATGCGTCACGCCTGCGAGCTCGATCCCCGCGTGCAGGGCATCCCCAGCACCAAGGGCTCACTGTAACCTGTCCCTTTTTGGCGGGTTTTGAATGAGAAAAGGGAGGGGTCGCGTGGGCGAACCGAAGATCGTGGTGGTCGACTACCACAAGGGCAACTTGTCGAGTGTCGTGCGCGGGCTTGCGCGCGCCGGTGCCGCCGCCTGCACGTCGGACGACCCGGAGCAGATCCGTAACGCCGACGGCTTGGTCATCCCGGGCGTGGGTGCGTTCTGCGACGCGATTGCCTTTATGCGCCAGAGCGGCGAGGCGGACGCGGTGCTCGACGCCGTTGCCACCGGAACTCCGCTGCTCGGCATCTGCCTGGGCCTTCAATTATTTTTTGAGCGCGGCAACGAGGGTGTGCCTGCGGACGAAGGCACGGTTGCCGACGGCAATACCTCCGAGCAGGCCGGTGGCCCCTGGGTCGATGGCCTGGGTATTATGCGCGGTTCGTGCGCGCGTCTGGAGTCGAGCCGCCTGAAGGTGCCGCACGTGGGGTGGGACCAGGTACACATGACGCCTGCCGGTGCGGCCGATCCGCTGCTCGCCGGTTTTGCCGAGGGCGCCAATATGTACTTCACCCACAGCTATGCGGTGGCCGACGATGCCGATGCCGCCGATGTTCTGGCACGCACGCACTACACGCGGAGCTTCCCGTGCATCGTGCGCCACGGCAACGTGTGGGGCTGCCAGTTCCATCCCGAGAAATCCTCCGCGCTGGGTCAGCGCATCCTTAAGAACTTCGTGAGCATCGTCGAGGGGGCCGGCCGATGATTCTGTTTCCCGCAATCGATTTGATCGGCGGCAAGGTCGTGCGCCTGGAGCGCGGCGACCGGAGCCGCTGCAAGGTATATTCCGACGACCCCGTGGCCGTTGCCGGCTCCTTTGCCGAGCAGGGTGCGAGCTGGGTGCACGTCGTCGACCTGTCCGCTGCCTTTGGCGAGGACGAGGACGCGTGCGCTGCCAACTCGGCAGCGATTAAGGCCATCTGCAGCGTCGACGGTCTGTCCGTGGACGTGGGCGGCGGCGTCCGCTCGCTCGCGCGGATCGACGAGCTGGCCGGCTACGGCGCGCGTCGCATCGCACTCGGCACGGTGCTCGTGACCGAGCCGGGATTTGCCGAGGTGGTGGCTCGCGGCTTTAGCGAGCTGTTGGTGGCAGACATCGCCGCGCGCGACGGTCAGGTCAAGGTGAACGGCTGGCGTGACGGCGCGGGCGTGGCACTCGACGACGCCGTGGCGCAGCTCACCGAGCTGGGCTTTAAACACTTGGTCTATACCGATATCGCGCGCGATGGCATGCAGACGGGCATCGACGTGGCGGCATATCGCCATGTGGCCGAGGTCGCGGGCTTTCCCGTTGTGGCTTCGGGCGGTATCTCGACACTCGACGATATCCGCGCGCTTGCCGCGGTGGGCGAGGATGCCATCGAGGGCGCCATTACCGGCCGTGCACTCTACGAGGGCAACTTTACGCTGGCCCAGGCGTTGGCCGCCGCCCGAGGGGAGGAGTAACCCATGCTTACCAAACGCGTGATTCCTTGTCTGGATGTTAAGGACGGCCGCGTGGTCAAGGGCGTCAACTTTGTGAGCCTGCGCGATGCGGGCGACCCGGTGGAGCTGGCCCGCGCCTACGACCGCGAGGGTGCGGACGAGGTCGTATTTCTGGACATTACCGCGACGAGCGACAACCGAGCGACGACCATCGAGATGGCGGCGCATGCGGCTGAGGAGCTCGCTATTCCCTATACCGTGGGCGGCGGCTTTCGCGACCTGGCGGGCATGCGCACCATGGTTGCCGCCGGCGCCGACAAGGTGTCGCTCAACTCTGCCGCCGTGCGCGATCCGTCGTTGATCAGCCAGGCCGCCGCGGCGTTTGGCAGCCAGGCCGTGGTCGTGGCGATCGATGCCAAGCGTGTGGGGCTCCCCGGCGAGCCGGGTGCCGACAAGTGGGAGGTCTTTACCGCGGGAGGCCGCAACGCCACGGGTATCGATGCGGTGACGTGGGCCGAGGAGGCGGCTCGTCGTGGCGCCGGCGAAATCCTACTGACCAGCATGGATCGCGACGGCACCAAGGCCGGCTTTGACCTGGCGCTCACCCGCGCCGTGGCGCGTGCGGTGCCGATTCCCGTCATCGCGAGCGGCGGTGTGGGTACGCTCGAGCATTTTGCCGAGGGTGTGATTGAGGGCGAGGCCGATGCCGTGCTGGCGGCGAGCGTCTTTCACTTTGGAACCTTCAGCATTCGCCAGGTGAAGGAGTATATGGCGTCGCAGGGCATCCCCGTGAGATTGGACTTCTAGTGCTGCGGCTTGTCCAGGTACCGCATCTTGCCGCTCAAACCGTCGCTCGCGTACCAAAGTACGCGTCGCTCCTCTTTCGCGGCAACCTGCGGCACCTGGACAACCCTCGCCGACCGGCGATGTTTAAATTGGGGAATTGAAATGAGAGAAATTACTACTCCAGTGGATCTTAAATACGACGCCAAAGGATTGATTCCTTGTGTGGTTCAGCAGTATGACACTGGCGAGGTGCTTATGGTTGCTTGGATGAACGAGGAGTCGGTGGGGCTGACGCTCAAGACCGGTACCACGTGGTTTTGGAGCCGCAGCCGTCAGGGGCTCTGGAACAAGGGCGCGACGAGCGGCAATATGCAAGCGGTCAAGGAGCTCTGGGCCGACTGCGATAGCGATACGCTGCTGGTCAAGGTCGACTCGCCGGGCCCGGCCTGCCATACCGGCAACCGTACCTGCTTCTTTAAGAAACTCGCGTAGGACGGGCGCTCGACTAGGCGCTTGGCCAACCAGAAAGGATTGAACTATGGGTGTGCGCACCGCAAACGTTCAGGATGGAAATATCGGTGAGACGCTGACAGGTCTGGCCGAGGTGATTCATGGCCGTCGCGACGCGTCGCCGCAGGAGAGCTATACCGCGCGTCTGCTGACCGACGTCGAGGATGAGCTGCTCAAGAAGCTTGCCGAGGAGTCGAGCGAGGTGATCATGGCCTGCAAGGATAACGATCACGATCACATCCGCTACGAGGCCGGCGACCTGGTCTACCACCTGCTCGTAACCCTTGAGCGCTACGGTATCACCCTCGACGAGCTTGCCGGCGAACTCAACGCCCGCCGCCACTAGTCATTGGGGACGTTCTTAAACGACTAGTTAGGCGAGGGGTGTGGACTCCCATTCTCCGGTGAGGTGGGGGATGTCGAAGGTTCGATAACCGCAGTCGTAGGCGTGGGCCTGGGCCTCGCGGATGCTCCAGCAGATATCGCAGGCGCGGTGCGCGTCCGAGCCAAAGGTGATCGGCACTTCGGCATGGGCAAAGCAGCGCAAAAGACCGGTTGCGGGGTAGTAGTCGTCCAAGCCCTTACGCGGTGCGGCCGTCGAGACCTCAACGCGGCGGCCCGTATCGTGCGCGCACTCGGCCATCTGCTGCCAAAACGGTGCGGGGTCAAAGTCGGGCGCAAAGCCTTCCTTCGAAAAGCGCATGACCAGGTCGGGGTGAGCCATTACATCAAAGTTGAGCGGGCTCTCGCAGGCGCGGCACCAGTCGTCGACGTAGCGCTCCCACACGCCGCGTACCCCCAGGTTTTCCCAAACGTGCAGGTTGGTGTCGTCGTCGATCCAACCGCAAAGGGAATCGGGTGTATCGGGACGAGCGACGTTTTCCGTTCCCGCCGTACCCGCGGCGCCGGCCATGATATCGCCTGGGTTGCCAATCCAATGCACACTGCCCAGGCGCACGACGGCGCCCTGGGACCAGCGCTCAACCAAAGGCTCGCAGCCCTCGTACCAATCGCATTCAAAGCCATAGATAAGCTCGAGCTCCGACGCGATCTGCGCGGCAAGCTTGCGGGCATCCTCAAAAGCCAGACGATGCGCCGGCAGGTCGCCCTCAGTAACCTGCACTTCGCAGTTGGCATCCATGCTGACGGGCAGGGTGAGATGGTCGGTCGAGACCATGACGCGGCAGCTGGCCGCAGCAGCGGCGCGAACGTTGTCCTCAAACGAGGCATGACCGTCCGAGAACGAGGTGTGGGTGTGGCAATCGACCAGCGGGCAAGCAGGCATGGCGGCTCCTTTGCGTCAAGCGAATCCGCTTCATTGTAATGGCGCAGCTCTCAACACGCCGGACACGCCGGGGGTCGAAATCGATTGGAAAGGCTGCGCGACGCGCGGTGCGGCCTCGCTTGCGCTCTCAAAACGTGTACATCAGCCTCCAAAAGCTGCAAAAAATGACATGTTTGGAGGCTGACGTACACGTTTGGCTGAGGCGGTGGAGTGTCGGTTTCTTGCGGATAGGGAAAATCGCGCTCATCGCGCTCCGCCACATCCACGCCGCCCGCGATGTGCTAGCGTTTGGATGAACAAAACGAGCCCGTGCGGAAAGGAGCCGGACCGTATGCCATGCGATAGCAAATCTCCGCTGTCTCGCGAGACCGATGCGCCCGAGACCATCGTCAAGCTGGAATGCGACATCGACGATGCGTCGCCCGAGGTGCTCGCCTACGCCGCCGACCGTCTGCGCGGGGCAGGCGCCCGCGAGGTGCACTGGCTACCCCTCTACTGCAAAAAGGGTCGCCCCGGATGGCAGTTGCAGGTGATCTGCTCGCACGAGGATATCGAGCGCCTACAGACGATTATCTTTTTGGAGACCACGACCAACGCCGTTCGTCGCCAGGTGATGGAACGCGTTTGCCTGCCGCGCCGATTCGAGCAGGTGACAACGCCTTGGGGCGAGGTATCCGTTAAGGTGGCGACCCTGCCCGACGGCAGCGAGCGCGCGGCTCCCGAGTACGAGGACTGCGCCCGTCTCGCCCGCGAGCACAATGTGCCGCTCCAGCGCGTGATGCAGGCGGCACAAGCCGTGGCACTGCGATTTGAATAACGCGGCTGGTGGCGACATCCTGCGCCCAGCCATATCAACCCCATTCGAAAGGATCTCCCCATGAAATACCTCATCGCCTCCGACATCCACGGCTCGGCATATTGGGCCGAGCGCCTGGTTGCCGCCATCGAGTCCGAGCAGCCCGACCGCATCGTGCTGCTGGGCGACCTGCTCTATCACGGTCCGCGCAACGACCTGCCGCGCGATTACGCCCCCAAGCGCGTGATCCCGCTGCTCAACGCCCTGGCCGACCGCATCATCGCGGTACGCGGCAACTGCGATGCCGAGGTCGACCAGATGGTCCTCGACTTTCCCGTCATGGCCGACTACGCCACGCTGTTCGACGAGACCGGCCGCGAGCTGTTCCTGACGCACGGCCATGTCTTTGGCGCCGGCATGCACAACAGCGTCGACCACGCGCCCGCGCTGCCCGAGGGCTCCGCGCTCGTCTACGGTCATACGCACATCAAGGTCAACGAGGAAAGTGCCGCGCACCCGGGCCTGTGGCTCTTCAACCCCGGCAGTGTGAGCATTCCCAAGGACGGCACGCACAGCTACGGCATCTACGAGGGCGGTGCGTTCCGCCACGTGATCCTGGAGGAGGAATAACCATGGCGCAGCATATGGCTCAGCAAAATGCCGAGGGCTCGCGCGATCTGTCCACGCTGATAGACGCGTCGGCCGAGCTGCAGCATCTGGTGCAGACCATCTGGCGTCTGCGTCAGCCCGATGGCTGCCCGTGGGATCGCGAACAGACACACCGCAGCATCGGCAAGAACATGATCGAGGAGGCCTACGAGGCACTCGACTGCATCGAGGCGGACGACGCGGTTCACCTACGCGAGGAGCTGGGCGACGTGCTCATGCAGGTCGTGCTGCATGCGCAGATCGCGGCGGATGCCGGCGAGTTTACGCTGGCCGACGTGGCGCGCGATATCGACGCCAAACTCATTCGCCGTCATCCGCACGTGTTTGGCGATGTAGATGCCGACAGCTCCGACGAGGTACTCAAGATTTGGGACGAGGTCAAGCTTGCCGAGAGGGCTGCCAAGGACAAGGCCGTGGCGGCAGGCGAGGCTGCGCCCGAGGGCCTGCTCGACGGCGTGCCCACGCATCTGCCGGCGCTGATGCAGGCTCAGAAGGTGTCGCGCAAGGCGGCTGCCGTGGGCTTTGAATGGGAGACGGTCCAGGATGTGTGGGACGAGGTTGCCGAGGAGCGTGCCGAGTTTGAGGCCGAGGCCCCTGGCTCGCCCGAGCGCGAAATGGAGTTTGGCGACCTGCTCTTTGCTTTGGTCAACGTCGCGCGCAAGGAGGGCATTGACGCCGAGAGCGCCCTTCGTGCCAGCACGGCAAAGTTCCGCCGTCGCTGGGCCGCGATGGAGCAGATGGCGGCCGATGCTCACGTGGATCTTGCCGAGCTTTCGACCCACGGCCTCAACGACCTGTGGGATGCCGCAAAGGCGGAGGAGTAAGACTGCGGGAACGACGGGCTGACACGCCTCATCGTTTCCGCTAAATTTTTCGAAAATCAAGTGTATCCCTCGGCTAGCTTAGGGCATAATGCAAAAAGTGCGACATGGCTAACTTACGGAGACGCACCGATGGTGCACGGTCAGCCGGTCGCTTGCATCCACTACGTTTCCAAGTGAGAGGGAGACAACATGAGCGATATTTTGGACGTCTACGGTCGCGAGGTGCTCGACAGCCGCGGCAACCCCACCGTCGAGGTCGAGGTCGTGCTCGAGGACGGCAGCTTTGGCCGCGCAATGGTGCCTTCGGGTGCTTCGACCGGCGCCTTTGAGGCCTGCGAGCTGCGCGATGGCGACAAGAGCCGCTACCTGGGCAAGGGCGTTTCGCAGGCCGTCGAGCATGTCAACAACGAGTGCGCTAACGCCGTCGTGGGCCTCGATGCCTTCGACCAGCGCGCCGTCGATGCCGCGCTGATTGCCGCGGACGGTACCCCCAACAAGAACAAGCTCGGTGCCAACGCCATCCTGGGCGTGTCGCTGGCCGTTGCCCGCGCCGCTGCCGAGTCGGCGGGCCTGTCGCTGTACCAGTACCTGGGCGGCGTCAACGCCCATCTGCTGCCCACACCTATGATGAATATCCTCAACGGCGGCGTGCATGCCGACAATAACGTTGACTTCCAGGAGTTCATGATCATGCCGGTGGGCGCCCCGAGCTTTGCCGAGGGCCTGCGTTGGTGCGCCGAGGTCTACCACACCCTCAAGGGCGTGCTGCACGAGGCCGGCCTGGGCGGCGGCGTGGGCGACGAGGGCGGCTTCGCACCCAACCTCAAGACCAATGCCGAACCGTTCGAGTACATCACCAAGGCCGTGGAGAAGGCCGGCTTTAAGCCCGGCGTCGACTTCATGTACGCCATGGACCCGGCCTCGACCGAGTTCTACAACGCCGAGACCGGTATGTACGAGCTCAAGGGCGAGGGCGTGGAGTACACGAGCGCCCAGATGGTTGATTACTGGGAGAAGCTCGTCGACACCTATCCCATCATCTCCATCGAGGACGGCATGGCCGAGGAGGACTGGGACGGCTGGGTCGAGCTTACCCGCCGCATTGGCAACAAGGTGCAGCTCGTAGGCGACGACCTGTTCGTCACCAACACCGAGCGCCTCAAGAAGGGCATCGAGCTGGGTGCCGCCAACGCGATCCTGGTCAAGGTCAACCAGATCGGCACGCTCACCGAGTCGCTCGAGGCCATCGAGACCGCCAAGGAGGCCGGCTACGCTTGCATCGTGAGCCACCGTTCCGGCGAGACCGAGGACTCCACGATCGCCGACCTGGTCGTGGGCGTCAACGCCGGCCAGATCAAGTCGGGCGCCCCGTGCCGCAGCGACCGCATCGCCAAGTACAACCAGCTCATCCGCATCGAGGACGAGCTTGAGGGCAGTGCGCGCTACGCCGGCAAGGCCGCGTTCTACAACATTCGCTAGGCACGCGGAGGTCGCGGGGGCGGGGAAGACTCGGATTTGCCTTGCTTCAGCCGGGCGCTGTTGAGCACCATTGGGCGCTGGGCCATATGACTCAGCGCCTTTTTTATGTCGAGCAAAGGCTGGCGAAGGCGGTGCGGGCGCTCGTGCTATAACTAGAATACTTAGCGCAAACAAACCTCAACCGCACAAGGCGCACATGGATCAGATTTACGACAACAGGTACTATTCCGCCGGTTCGCGTGAGCCGTCGCCTCGCCGTGCGCGCACGGTGCAGCTCGGTGGGTCCGCCTACGCCGGCGCCGACCGCTCCATGCAGCGCCCGACAAGTACCTCGCGCCCCAATGCTCAAGTGAATACTTCGACAGATGGACCAGTGCGCCCGGCACGTTCGTCGCATGCTCAGCGCTCGTCGGCTCAAACGCACGATAGGTCGAGCAGGCCCTCGAACCGTTTTTCGGGCTCGGACTTTATGCACTACGCCAACGACAACGCGGTGGTCAAGGCGATCTACGACTTTACCCACGGTCCTCAGCGAGGGCTATTCATCGGCATCGTCGTTGCCCTGGTGCTCGTGAGCCTGTATTTCCCCGTGCGCGACCTGTACGTGGCAAAGCGTTCGAGCGATATCTTGACCAAGCAGGTCGAGATTCGCCAGCAATACAATGATGGGCTGCAAAAAAGCGTCGACAAGCTGCTCTCGGAGGAGGGTATCAAGGATGCGGCATCCGAGGACCTGGGCTTGGTGATGCCCGGCGAGAAGAGGATTGAAGTGCAGGGCCTGGACGGCGATTCGGATGCCTCGTCGAGCCAGAAGTCGTCGAACGCCAAGAAGGCCAGCGAAGTTGCCAAGGAAATCGAAGAAGTCGGCAAGGACGCGCCGTGGTACATCCAGGCGCTCGACATGCTGTTTGGATTTAACGGCGTCGAGGGTCAGACGGTCGCGTCCAGCGGCGAGTAGGCGAGTAGCGCCCGGAGGGGAGCCCGCAATGGCAGATTGCAAACGATATAAGGTGGCGGCGATCGACCTGGGAACGGTGTCGTCGCAACTGGTGCTGGCGCAGGTCGAGGCCGGGGCGATCGTGGAATCGTCCAAGCATACCGAGATTACCGATCTGGGCGAGGGCGTTGACGCGACGGGCCGCTTTTGCGAGGCGGCGGTCGAGCGCGTGCTCGCCGCATGCCGCATGTTTGTGGACGAGGCGCGTGCCTTTGGGGCCGTGTGCATCTGTACCACGTGCACGAGTGCCGCGCGCGATGCGTCCAACGCCGTGCTGCTGCTGGACGGCCTGCGCGAGCTGGGTCTCGAACCGCAGGTGATTCCAGGAGAGGTCGAGGCGCGCCTGACGTTTTTTGGCGTGGCGCACGACTTTGCCGGCGAGCGCATCATTGTTGCCGATTCGGGCGGCGGCTCCACGGAGCTCGCGACGGGCGTATACGCGCCGGAGCGCGGGGTCTTCGCGCTGGAGGGAACGCGTTCGCTGGACATTGGTTGCCGTCGTGTGACGGAGCGTTTCTTCTCGGCGTTGCCGCCTTCGGACGGCGAGCTTGCTGCCGCTGCCGACTGGGCGGGCGAGCAGTTCGAGGCTTACTTTGAGAGCCTGCCGAGCGATTTTGAGCGCGCCGAGCGCTTGGTCGCGGTGGGCGGTACCGTCACCACACTCGTGGCGCTGGTCCACGAGCTGGAGCCGTACGACTCGAGCTTTGTGCACCTGCGCGAGCTTTCGATGGAACAGATTTCTGCCGCTATCGAGCGCATGTTCACGCTGGACGTGGAGAGCATTGCCGCGTTGCCAGGCGTGCAACCCAAGCGCGCGGGCGTGATCCTGGCAGGCGCCGTGGTGATCCGCGAACTCATGCGTGCCGGCGGCTACAAGACGCTCACCGTAAGCGAGAACAGCCTGCTCGCCGGTATGGCCGCCACCATCAACGAGACCCTCGACGGCGCGACCCCCACCATCGGCTGGACCCCCAGCCTCAGCGCCCTCTAAATAATAAGTTGCGGTGAAATACGGACTAAAATCGCCCTTTCGGGCACCAAACAGTCCCTATTCCACCGCAACTCAACAGCCGGCACCTGGGGACAGTCCTTGCGGGGCGTCCCTACAGCGCCTATGCCAGCTTGTCGATTTGCCCAATCTCCCAAAGCGGAATATTGACGAGCATGCCCTCGTCTCTATATGCCGCCAGGGAGCTCCTCACGCAACGCTCGAGCTTGAATTTTTCGCAGGCTATTTTCAGACTCTTCGCTTTAAGGTTCTCTGCCGCCTTGACCTCAAGCGGAAGCACGGTTCCCGCATGGTCGATGGCAAAGTCGGTTTCGGCATTGCCAGAGGTAGAGGACCAATACGCGGGAGTTTTGTCCTGGAGCAAAAGCTCCTGCGCGACGTATTGTTCGGTCAGCGAACCTTTGAACTCGGTAAAAACAGCGGATCCGTTAAGAACGATGGCCGGAGAGAGACCGGAGAGCGCTCCGAGGATGCCGGTGTCGATGCAGAACAGTTTGAAGCCCGAGAGGTCTTCGTAGCTCGAGAGCGGCGCCTTTAGAGCGGAAACACGTGGCACCTTATGAACGATTCCGTAGTCCGTGAGCCACTGGAGGCTTTCCTCGAAATCGCGTGCGCGCGCTCCGGGGCGAAGGGCGCCATAGACAAACTTCTTGTTCTCCTTTGCAAGCTGGCCGGGAAGGGATTTCCAAACCAACCTCATGCGCTCGACGATGCGGGCGGGTGCATGTTTGCCAAAATCGGATTCGTAAGCCTCGATGATTTGCTGCTGAAGCCTTCGGGCTTCGATGAAGTCGCGTGTCTCGGCGAAAGCGGAGACAACTTCGGGCATACCGCCGACAACAAGGTATTCCTTGAGCAAGCGCTCGAGCTTTTCGGTAACGTTTGCCAGAAGGTTCATGTCTGCGGCAAGGATGGCATCGGCGAGCGGGTTGCCGTCGACGGCACGAACGAACTCGGCAAACCCCATGGGACGCATGGTGAGCTGGTCGATTTTGCCGACGGGAAATGACTCGTTTTCGCGTCGGAGCGCGAGGCCCATATAGGAACCGGCTGCCACGATGTGGTATTCGGGTGCAAGTTCGTTGAAGTACTTGAGTGAGGTGATCCCGCGTGGCGCCTCTTGGATCTCGTCGAAGATGATGAGCGTGTCTGCCGGCGTTACGGTTTGGCCACGTAGGAGTTCTATCTGGGAGATGATGCGCTTGGGGTCGAGGTCCCCATCGAACAGCGAGCGTGTGCTCGGCTCGAGCATAAAGTCAAAACGAATGACGTTTCGATACTGCTGGCTTGCGAATTCGTTAAGAAGCCAAGTCTTTCCTGTCTGGCGGGCTCCCCTAAGCAAGAGAGGTTTGCGATTCGCCCTTGATTTCCAAGCGATAAGTTCACTCATAAGCTGTCGCTGCATATTGCCTCCCAACCCTCTCGGCTAGTATAAGGCCATTTGGTCGTTTCCATCGGAAAATGTGCGAGACAACCACGTTTTTCCATCGGAAAATGTGCGAGACAGCCACGTTTTTCCATCGGAAAATGTGTAAATACCAACCTAAGTTGCGGTGGAATAGTTCCTAAATGGGCTGGTAAACTGCCAAAACAGGAACTATTCCACCGCAACTTAGAGCCCCACCGGCGTGTAAAAGAAACGAGCCCGCATCCCTTGGGGACACGGGCTCGAAAGCTCCATATGGTAGGGGCGGTGGGACTCGAACCCACAATCCTTGCGGCGAGAGATTTTAAGTCTCCTGCGTATGCCAATTCCGCCACGCCCCCGTGAGACTAGAAGTCTAGCACAAGCCGTCCGTTACGCGTTGACGGCCATCGAGTGTTGGCCCGACTTCTCCAGGAACTCCTGGAACTTGGCTTCGTCGCCCTTGTTCTGGTACTGCAGGGCTAGCAGGTACTCCAAGCGGCAGCGCTTGACCGGGTCGTCGCCGACATCCTCGAGCATGCGCTCCAGCTCGGGAATGTCGTTGTGGCGCTTGAGGATCATCGTGTCGTACATCAGCTGACACTCGTGCGCAACTGCCTCGGCCTGACCGCCCTCAAAGCCCTTGATCTCGTGCAACAGCTCTTTGGACTTTTTGCGGTCCTCCTGGCCAACATAGTAGTTAAAGGCCTTAATCACCAAGTCGACGCGCTGCATCTTGGGGAGGTTGAGTCCCAGCAGTAGGTCGAACATCTCGCTGGCGCGCTCGTGGTCCTCGCGCAGCAGATAGGAGTTCAGACGCAGGTAGTCGCGGTTGTAGCGCGGGTACAGCATGCTGGTGAGTTTGCCGTTGAGCAAACGATCGAACTCGTCCCACTGCTTGGCAGCCATAAGCTGCTGCAGGCGCTTAAACGTGGTGCGTTTTTTGACGCTAAAGAACACCGACACGGCGATGCAGATGATAACGACGGCGGTCCAGAGGGTGCGGGAATCGGGCATATTAGGGTCCTTAGTCGCTCATAAAGCGAGCGGTATGACAACACGTACTAGATGTATTATACGCAGCGCGCAAGCAAACTGGCATAAAAGCTCATCGAGGCCGAGTGCCATCGCTCGCTGCGGTACACTTACCTAAAGTAAACCATGAAGGGAGACATTACCTATGAAGAAGATCGTTTTGGCTTGCGGTGCTGGCGCTGCTACTTCCACGCTCGTTGCCCAGAAGGTCGCTACTCTGCTCGACGCCAACGGTTATGCCGACAAGTACGAGATCGTGCAGTGCGCCATCTCCGAGGCCAAGGATTACTGCGACGAGGGCGCCGACCTGCTGATCGCCACCACCGTTGCCCCCGAGGGCCTCACCTGCCCGTACGTGAGCGGCGTGCCCTTCATGACTGGCATGAACCGCGTCGCTGCCGAGAAGGCCGTTCTCGACGTCATGGCTCAGTAGGCGCTGACTGTATGAATGAGCAGAACGCCAATCCGGTCGAGCTCTTTGGCATGCGCGTTGCCCATGTGGGCATTAACGCCACCGACCCGGCAGACGCCCTGGAGATCGCGGAGCTGTTCTCGACGATGATGGGCCTGCCCGTCATCGAGACCCCGGTTTCGTACTTCAACGATTCGCTGGTCGAGATCATGAAGCAGAACGGTCGTGGCACCAAAGGCCACATCGGCTTTGCCGTTAACGACATCGATGCAGCTGAGAAGTGGTTTGCCGAGCGCGGGCTCGAGGTCAACGAAGAGTCGCGCGCACTGCTGCCCGACGGTGGTACCAAGCTCGTGTACTTTAAGCGCGAGTTCGCCGGTTTCGCCGTGCACCTGTGCCGCGAGTAGCGCACAAGCTGCCATAGCTGGCAAAAAGGGATAGGGCCGCGTGGCCCTATCCCTTTATTTATGTCGAGGGGCTTCCTACCGCGGCAGGCGAATCGTAAAGCGGCTGCCGACGCCCTCGACCGAGGTCACGCCGATGACGCCGCCGTGGCTGTCGACGATCCACTTGGCGATAGCGAGCCCCAGGCCCGAACCCTGCGCGCCGGCATCGCGCGCGTTGTCGGCACGGTAGAACCGCTCGAACGCGTGAGCTGCGGATTCCCGGTTCATGCCGATGCCTTCGTCCTCAACGCTTATGTCGATCGTGCCCGCGCCCGCATCTGGCGCTACGCCAAACGAGATGGGCGTGCCCGCGTCCGAATACTTGGCGGCGTTTTGCACGATCACGCGAAGAGCCTGCTTCACGAGCACCACGTCGACGGGCGCGGCGCAGCGCGGGTCGCTGACAAGCGCAGCGTCAAAGGCCAGCCGATACGTGTGCGCGGCATCGATCATCTGCGATTCTTCGCATACCTCGCTGACCAGTGCAGCCAAGTTGGTATGCGCGCGCCGCAGGACCGTGCGCCCGGCATCGCCGCGCGCCAAAAACAGCAGCTGCTCCACAAGCTCTTGCATGTGCTCGCTTTCGGCTTTAAGGGACGCGATGGATTCCGCCAGCACGTCCGGGTCGTCCTTACCCCAGCGGTCGAGCATGTTCACGTAGCCCTGAATCACCGCGATGGGCGTGCGTAGCTCGTGGCTTGCATCGTTGACAAAGCGCATCTGCTGCAGCTTTGCCTCTTGCATCTGGCGCAGCAGGCGGTTGAGCGCGACCTCGATGCTTGCCAGGTCGGCGTCGCCGGTGGTGACGCTCGGCGAGTCGACGCTTGCGCGCTCGATGGCCTGCTCCAGTGTCTCCATTTTGCCGCCGGCGAGTTGCATGCGGCCGAGTTCGTCCACGCGCAGTGCCAAGTCGTTGAGCGGTGCCATGGTACGGCGCACACGGCGGGCACCGCCGAGCATGTTGAGCACGCTGATGACCTGCCAACCCACAACGACAAGGTAGAGAGGCCATAGCGTGACGAGGTCCTGCGCGAGGGGGAAAGTCTTGGTGGTACGCGCGAGCTCGACGGTATAGGTGAGCGTTGTCAGGTCCCAGCCGCGCGCGGGCGTCAGCGTCATGCCGCGAACGGTGGCGCTGGGGATCCATCCTGCGGTAAACGCGCCGTTGGGCAGCGTCTGGTTGTATCCATAGACGAGGATCGCCGCCACAATCACTACTAGCAGCAGGTCGAGCCAAACGTAGCTCATCAGGCGGCGCCACATATAGCTCCAGTTGATGGCGCGGGCGATGGAGGTGACGCGCTTGGCCTCGGCGTTACGCGCGGCAGACATAGCCCACCCCGCGCACGGTCTGGATGATGCGGGCGCCGCCGGCGTCCTCGATCTTGGCGCGTAGATGCGCGATGTGCACGTCGACGTTGTTGGTGTCGCCCATGTATTCGTAGCCCAGCGCTTCGTGCGCGATGCGTTCGCGCGTGAGCACGGTCTCGGCATGCGCCATAAGCAGGGCGAGGACATCGAACTCGCGGGCCGTGAGCGCGATAGGCGAGCCGCCGACTGTGACTTCGCGGCGGTCGGGATCGAGCACGACCGAGCCAACGGTGAGCGTAGCGGGGGAGGGCGAGGCGGAAGCCTGGGCCGAGTCGCTGACCGGGGGTATCGCAGCGTCGCTCCCGCCCGCGTCGCTCGCCGCGCCCGTCCCGATGCCGCCAACGCCCGAAGCCGCTCGCACGGCCTCCGAGCGCTTCAGCGCCACGCGGACCCGTGCGAACAGCTCCTCAATCGCAAATGGCTTGGTCAAGTAATCGTCGGCGCCGGCATCGAGCCCGGCCACCTTGTCCATCACGGCATCGCGCGCGGTGACCATAATCACCGGCACATCCTTGTGCTTGCGGACACGCCGCAGGACCTCCATGCCGTTGAGCTGCGGCAACAGCACATCGAGCAGAATCAGATCGTAGTCGCGCTCCAGCGCCAGGTCCACGGCGGTGCGGCCGTCGGCGGCGTGCTCCACCTGGTAGCCCTCGTGCTCCAGCTCGAGCGTCACAAAGCGGGCGATTTTTTCCTCGTCCTCTACGATCAGGATCCGTGCCATGCGTGCCCCCGTCTGCGATTACTTGTCGTCGTTCAGATTTTGCTTGATGTCGTCCGCGGCGTCGGCGGCGTGATTCATAAGGTTGTTGATGCTGCCGGGCACGTCGCCGTCGCTGTCGATGCGGTAGCGCATGCCAAAGAACAGACCAATCAGCATCAGCCATATCGTGGCGCCCCAGGCAAACAGGGCGACGATGGGAATCAGGATGGGGATGTTGAGGATGATCGCATCGCGGCGCGTGGCGATAAACTTGGTGTCCAGGCTCAGGCGGAAGAGCTTTTTGAGGTACTCCCACACGCTGTCCATCTTCTTGGAGAAGTCGGTCTTTTCGCTCGATTTTTCGTAGGCGGCCTGCGCGGCGACCATCTCGGCCGAGGGCTCATCGACCGGCTCAGACTCGGTGGCGGCGTGCGCTGACGTGGTCTGGGTCTTACCCTGCGACTCGAGCCAAATGATGGCATCCAGAACGTTGCCGTCGGCGGCGTCGAGCGCAGCTTTGGAATCGGTGTAGCTCACGTTGCACTTGGTGCGGATGGTTTCAACTTTTTCGAGGTCGTCCATGACCTGTCCTTTCGTTCGATGGGCGCGACGCCGGGCGATCTGCCCGGGCGCGAGCGTTGCGTTCGGCGGCCTGCGTTGCGCGGCGCCGCCTCGCCCTTGGTCGAACTCTATAGTGCAGGTTATAGATTAAGCGATTCTTGAGCCAAGATTAATGTTGGATGAGTTTTTGGGTAGCGGTGGGAAAAGTATTAGACCTCGATAGCGGGGGATGTGGTGTCGGTGCAAAACGGCGTCAAAGGTTGGTCGAGCAGGCGGTTTCTCCATTGATGTCCGCACAGCATGTGACACTTACCCTGCCGCCCCGCTCTGCCGCGGCGGCATGCGTCTGAACAACGACCCTCTAAGGAGTTCGATACCGATGAGTGACAACGCAAAGCATCTCGCAAAGAAGTGCGTTAAGGACGCGGGGCCGTGCCTCGCGCTGTGCGTAGCCGGCGCAGCGGTCGCGCTGCTGGCTGTTCTGGGGCCATTCGACGTGCTCCGAAGTGCCAGTTCCCTGCACGTTTGCATGGCCCTTGCCGGCGCCATGATGACCGGCGGCGTGCTCGATCTGATTTTTTGGGTGCTTGACCCGTTTGGATGGAAGAACGAGGGGTAGGTCCCAAAGGATGGAAGGGCTGGAACGGTTGGCTTAGTGATCGTGCAGAATGTGGGCTAGCGACTTACAGGGAAGTGGTGATCCGATGACGGTCTATGTGACGGGCGATATTCACGGCGGCGTCGACATGCAAAAGCTTCGCGACTGGGATCTTGGGGATGGTCTGACGAGTGACGACTATCTCATCATCGCGGGCGACTTTGGCTTTCCGTGGGATTTCTCTGCCGAGGAATGTGCCGACATCGCCTGGCTGGAGTCGCGCCCCTATACCGTGCTGTTCGCCGACGGCAACCACGAACGTTTCGATCACTGGGCGGAGCGTCCCATGGAACTGTGGCACGGCGGCCTGACGCAGCGCCTGTCGGACACCTCGCCCATCCGACGCCTGACGCGCGGCGAGGTTTTTGAGCTCGACGGCTCAACGATCTTTACCATGGGCGGCGCCACGAGCGTGGATAAGGAATACCGCATTCCGTATTCCAGCTGGTGGCCGCAGGAGCTGCCGGACGAGCGCAACTTTGAGGAGGCGCGGGCAAAGCTCGACAGCGTGGGTTGGAAGGTCGACTATGCGATCACCCATACCTGCTCCACGCGCATGCTTTCGCCCACGCTTTACCCGGCACCTGGCTGGAATTATCCCGATGTCGATCGACTCACCACGTTTTTCGACGAGCTGGAGGACCACCTGGACTACAAGCGCTGGTACTACGGGCATTTTTATCGTGACGCCAACCCAGCCGAGTGCCACACCGTGCTCTACGACTGTATTGTCCGCCTGGGCGACGAACTCCAGCCCTGGGATGTCGCGTAGGGGCGGGGTGGCTGGCTACTCGACCGTTACAGTGATGTTTTCCCGATGCGTGCGGATAACATCCCAGCTAAAGTGCTCGACCAGCTGCTCGGCAGAGCGCGGTGTGGCGTCCGGCGCGATGCCTGTTTGCCCGGCGAGCCAGCCCAGTAGTGCCTCGGGCGCGCCAAAGCGGGTGCGGAGCTCGCCCAGGTCCAGGTCGCGGTCGCGCTTGGAAAGGCGGCGGCCATCCGGCGACATGAGCAGCGGAATGTGCGCGTAGTGCGGCGTGGGAAGTTCCAGCAAATGCTGCAGGTAGATTTGGCGCGGCGTGGAGCCCAGCAGATCGCATCCGCGCACGACCTCGGTGACGCCCATGGCAGCGTCGTCGACCACCACGGCCAGCTGATAGGCAAACACGCCGTCGCTGCGGCGCACCAAAAAGTCGCCGCATTCGGTGGCGAGTGCTTCGCATTGGGCTCCATACGTGCGGTCCACGAATTCGATCACATCGTTTGCGAGGTCGTCGACGGCGGGTACGCGCAGGCGCGTGGCCGGAGCGCGCAGAGCGCTGCGGCGGGCAACCTCCTCGGCAGAAAGGTCTCGGCAGGCGCCGCGGTAGATGGGCATGCCGTCGCTCGCGTGCGGCGCGCTCGCGGCGTGGAGTTCGGCACGCGTGCAAAAACAGGGATAGG
>WGSR01000040.1 GCA_014871545.1 Collinsella sp.
CGCTTCGCCTCCTCGGGCGTCAGCGCCAAAGCGCGCTCGGTCTCCTCAAAGCCGTCGGCACCCGTCGAATGCAACACATAGAGGTTCTTGCGCGAAAGCAGCTCGTTTTTGAGCGAAACCACGCGCTCGTTGAGGTGCTGGGCGCCAAGTGAACCGCCAAAGACGAGCAGCAGCGTAGCGTCCTCGGGAACGCCAAGTGCTTTGCGGCCGCGAGCGCGATCGCCCTCGATCACCGAGCGACGTACGGGGTTGCCGGTCATGAGCACGTGGCCAGGGTCACCTTCGCGCTCAAAGACCGAACGTGCAGCCGGCACCGAGATGCACACGCGGGCGGCGTGGGAGTTCATCATCTTGTTGGCCAGGCCCGGAACAGAGTTCTGCTCATGCAGCAGATACGGAACGCCCGCGCCCTTGCACCACCCCAGCAGCGGAACCTCGACATAGGCTCCGAAACCGATGGCAGCGTCGGGCTTGCCGACCTTTGAGAAATGACCAGCGAGCGCACGCTTGGCCTTGTTGACACGCCACAGCGAGGTCAGCGCCGTCCAAGGACGGGAGCGGTCGAAGCCAGTGACCGTAATGGGCACAAAATCAAACCCAGCCTCGGGGACCAGACGACCCTCGAGCTTGCGCGACTGGCCCACGAACACAACGTGGTGGCCACGATCACGCAGCTCTTCGGCCAAGGCGAGCGCGGGGTTGATGTGTCCTGCCGTGCCGCCGGCTGCAATAGCAACGGTCATCTTATCGGTCATGGTAGTCCCTTCGTACACGCGGTCCCTGGTCGTCGGTGCGCAGACGCGCCGACGGGTCCGAGTTCAAATCGATTCGATTATATCCGCCGCCCGCGTTGCGAGGGCTGGGGCGCTGAGGACGACCTTGCGGCGCCGTTCGCTGACGCGGGCGGACTGCCGGCTCGGTCGCAGAGCCATCCAGGACGGTAAAACCGTTACGCGAAGATCGCTCGCCGCGCACGTGGGGCACGCCAGCGGTACTCTCATCCATAACGGCAAAGCTCTCGCGGCGACGGTCGTACTCATCGCGACGGGCGCTCTCGTACGAAACGCGCAGGATCAATCCGGCAAGCATAAGCGACACAATAATCGACGAACCGCCGTAGCTAATAAACGGCAACGGTTTGCCCGTCATGGGAAACACGTTGAGGATGCCCAACGCGTTAATCAAAAACTGCACCGCGAGAATGACCGCGGAGCCAGACGCCATAAGCGCGCCCCGACGATCGGTCGCCTGCTCGGCAATGCGAAACGCCGAATAGATCAGCATCGCAAACACCAAGAAGAACAGCACGGTTCCGACAAAACCGACCTCCTCGCCAATGATGGCCAGGATGTAGTCATTGTGCGCCTCGGGCAGATACGAGTACTTCATGGTTGAGTTGCCGATGCCACGGCCGAACAGACCGCCCGAGGCAAAGGCCATGATGGCAAGCGTAGCCTGATAGCCGTCACCATACTCGTCGGCCCAAGGGTTCAAGGCAACCTGAATACGCACCATACGGTACGGCTCTGCAACAAGCGCAATCACAATCACGAGAATGCCGAAGATTAGCACGCCGATGATAAATCTGGGGTCGAGACCCGCAAACAACGCCATGCACATGAGGGTCAACAGGATGATCAGGACAGTACCGAAATCGGGCTGGATAAAGATCAGAAAGAGCGAAATACCCAGGTAGATGCCCATCTTGCGAAGGAATTCGTTGATGTTGCCACCGGGCGAAAAGAAACGATCAAGCATGATGGCCGAATACGCAATGGCAAATGGCTTTAAAAACTCGGAAGGCTGGAACTGAATACCGGCGATGTTAAGCCAGCGCGTGGCGCCACGGCTGCCGCTGCCCACCAAGAACACCAGAAACAGTAGCCCTATCATGCCTATGAGGAAGATCCTGAGCACATCCTCCCCAAACCAGCTGTCCGGCAAAACGCGCACGATGGCAATCAGCGCCAGAACACCGACCACGGCAAACGCGGCCTGTCGACCCAGAAAAAACGTCGCCGAGCCATTCTCGTGCAGCGCCTCGACCGAAGACGCCGAGTACACCATCAGCAGGCCAAAGCATACCAAGGTAAACAAGCAGGCCATGAATATCAAACGGGGGCGCATGATACGGGCGGGAACGCCGGCAATATAGCGTTCGCTAAACGACTGCCCGCCGCGGCTGGAACGCGGTGTGATACGACGTGAGGAAGCACGGTCCGAGTCGGGCCTCCTCATACCTTGTCGGGGGCTCTCCTCTCTCACCGCAACCCCTATTCCATTTGTGATTTCGCTGCAGCGGCAAGCTGGGCCACGTAGTCCTTAAACACGCGGCCGCGCTCCTCATAGCCCGAGAACTCATCGAACGAAGAGCAGGCAGGAGAAAGTAAGATCACGTCACCACGGCTCGACAGCGAACGGGCGACGTCCACGGCGTCGCGTAGGTCATCCGCCTGGGCGATATCCACATCGCCATCGACATCGGCCTCGTCCATAGCGGCGGTGAAGCGCTCGCGCGCATCGCCAAAGCAGACGACCGAGCGCACGTTGTCCATAACGACGCGCGCGAAGTCCGTGAGCGGCGTGCCCTTATCGTGGCCGCCGAGCAGCAAGATCACGTCGTCATCGGGAAATGCCGTCAGTGCCTTCTCGACCGCATCGGTGTTGGTCGCCTTGGAATCGTTGACGTAGCGCACGCCGTCAATCTCGCCACACGGCTCCACGCGGTGCTCGAGCGGCTGGAACGAGGCAAGACCGCGGCAGACACCATCGACATCGGCACCGACCGCCAAGGCAGCCGTGGCGGCGCACAGGGCATTGATAACATTGTGATGGCCCGAGATCTTGAGCTCGGACGTGGCGACAAGCTGAGTCTCGACGCCCTTCAGGCGCACGACCATCTTGCCGTCGCGCACAAAGGCGGCGTCTGCACCCTCGGGCTCGTCAAAAGCGACCTTGCAGATGCGGCGACCCGGTGTGTAGATGTACTCATCGAACTCATGGATGCCGGCATCCTCGACGTCGATAACCACAAGGTCGTCGTCGACCATATTCTCGAACAACTTGATCTTGGCGAGCGCATAGTTCTTGTGGCTCTTGTGCCAGCCCAGGTGGTCGGGCGTGATGTTGAGCAGCACCGCCACGCGAGGATGAAGCTCGGCGGTCGTAGCAATCTGATAACTCGACAGCTCGGCCACAAACCACTCATTGTGTGCGCGGCCATCGATCTCGTTCACCGGCGGCTCACCGATATTGCCGACGGCCACGCTGGCTTCACCGGCGGCCTTGAGCAGATAATCGGTCAGCGACGTGGTAGTTGTCTTGCCGTTGGTACCCGTGATGGCGATCCAATTTTGGGGAGACAGGCGATAGGCAAACTCGGGCTCGCCCATAATCTGGGCGGCATGCTCACGCCCAGCCTTAAAAAAGGCCGAGAACTCCGAGATACCCGGGCATGTCACGCACACGTCATAGGCACCCTCGACCTGCTCGGTGCCGTAGACAAACGACGCGCCCTGCGCCTCGAGCGCACGCGTGGCGTCATTGGGCTCGGAGGTGCCGCCGCCATACACGGTCGTGGCGCTCACGCGCTCGGGGTGAGCCAACGCCCAACGGGCGACATCGAGACCGGATTTACCCTGCCCCAAAACAAGCAGGCTAAAGACATCAGCAAGAGGCATGAAAGACCACTATCCCAACTGGAAGAACAGGGCGAGGCCAACGGCGCCAAAGGCCGCGGCGATAATCCAAAAACGGATAACGACCTTGGTCTCGGCCCAGCCCTTCTTTTCGAAATGATGATGAATGGGCGCCATAAGGAAGACGCGCTTGTGCGTAAAGTGGAAATAGACAACCTGGATCATGACCGACAGAGTCTCGACGATAAACAGACCGCCGATGATGAGGGAAACGACTTCGGTGTTGGTCATGATGGAGGTGCAGGCAAAAGCGGCACCCAGGGCAAGCGAGCCGGTATCGCCCATAAAGATGCTCGCCGGGTAGCAGTTGAACCACAAAAAGCCCAGGCAGGCACCGGCGCACGCCGTGCAGAAGATGGACAGGTTCACGTCACCGTGCAAAAACGCCATGGCGGCCATGGCGAGCATGGCGATCATGGAAGTGCCACCGGCAAGGCCGTCCAGACCATCGGTCAGGTTCACGGCATTGGAAAGACCGGCGATCATCAGCCAGCAAAATACAATGTAGAGCCACGGGAACGAAAGGCCGCAGATGGTGGTCGAAAGAACACCGAGGTCAATCGTCAGGCCGCCGGGAAAACGAATCTCGGGGGCGACGCCGCACCAATTGACGGCGAGCACGGTAAAAGTGACGCAGATGATGGTCAGACCGATCATCTTGGCGTGAGGCGTCAGGCCGAGTGAGCGACCATGCGTGACGGATGTCAGGTCATCGATGAGACCCAGAACGCCGGTGGCAAGCGTGGCAAGCAGCACGAGCACGAGCTCGGTGGTGAGCTTGCCCATCAGCAGGCAGGTCAGCGAGATCGCGACAAGGATGATGACGCCGCCCATGGTGGGCGTACCTTGTTTAATCAAATGACGCTTGGGGCCGTCGGCTCGGACCTGTTGGCCGATACCCTCGACCTTCAGCAGCTTGATCCACCACGGCATAAGCAGCAACGCAATGGCGGCAGCGATGCCAAGTCCCAAAAAGGCCTGATATGTCGGATACGAGGGATTGCCGAACATGGGCTAGCACACACCTTCCACAAAGCGGTCGAGCTCGACAAAACGGGAACCCTTGACCAGTACAACATCATGATTTTCAAGCGCGCCGCCCATGCGGTCGAGCACCTGCTGATAATCGGAGAATACCTGGATGCGGTCCTCATCCATACCCATCATACGTGCGGCATCGGCCATGAGCTGAGCCAGCTCGCCGCCAACGCACGCGAGCATGTCGAGCTTCTTGGCGGCGGCATAGGCTCCCACGAGCTCATGCATGCGGGGAGCCTCGTCGCCCATCTCGCCCATCTCGCCCAAGATCGCCATGCGCGAACCGTCACAGATGAGCGAGCACAGCAAATCGAGGCCGGCGGCCATAGACTCGGCACTGGCGTTATAGGAGTCGTCGATGATGCGTGCTCCGCTCTTGGCGCGCTTGATCTCCTGACGGTGACCGGTGATCGTAAGGCCCCTAAAGGCAGCATCGATCTGCTCGGGCGTCACGCCCAAACGATAGGCGACCGCGGCGGCCTTGACGGCATTGGGCACGGACTGCACACCGGGAATAGCCAACATGGTATCGACCGTGTCGCCCTGACCAAAGTCGAGCGTAAAGACCGGATGGCCCTCGTCGTCGACGCGAATGTCGCGCGCGCGGACCTCGTCGTCGTCCGAGACACCGGCCAGCATCACGTCAATACCCGCAGGCTGGGCGAACGTATCGCGAATGAACGGCGTAAAGTCGTCCTCGCCGCCCAAAACCAGCAACGGCGAGAAGTCGCCGGCGGCGCACATGCCCTGGACAATCTCGGACTTGGCACGGGCGATGTTCTCGCGGCTGCCCAGGATACCGATGTGGGAGGTTCCGATCTTGCTCACGATGGCAAGATTGGGGTTGGCAGACTGGGACAGGCGCTCAATCTCATGAAAATGGTTCATGCCCATCTCGAGCACCAGGACCTCGGTATCGGCCGGAGCGGAAAGCACCGTGAGCGGCATGCCGATCAAGTTGTTGAAATTGCCCTTCGTGGCCCAGACGCGATAACGCTTGGCGAGCACGGCGGCGAGCACGTCCTTGGTCGTCGTCTTGCCAATCGAACCGGTAATGCCGACGACCAGGCAGCCAAGCTCCAAGCGATATACGTGCGCCAGGCGCAGCAAGAACTCCACGGGGTCGTCAGTCAGCAAGATGGCGCATCCCTTGTCCTGCGCCAACGAAACCAGCTCGGCATCGGGCTCGCGCGTCATCACGACGGCACCGGCACCCGACTCGATGGCACGGGAGGCAAAATCATTGCCGTCGACCTTTTCGCCGGGGAAGGCGACAAAGATCGTCCCTTCCTCGACCTGACGCGAGTCGATAACGCACCCGCGGCATACCCGATCGACTTCTTCCGTCACGGTTCGGGCCCCCGTTGAGGCCGCGAGGTTGTTGACGGCGATCTCTATCATTGCAGCTCCCCTGTAAACCTAATAATGCTATCGGCGTATTGTATCCCAGTGCCATGCGCGCGTGGTGCAGGGCATGTGAACACCCTTCAGATCAAACGGCAGACCACGCTCAAGATTGTAACCCCCTACTTCGTCCGCGGGATTCCCAGCACGTCGAGCGCGTTGGCCATAATGGACTGGAATGGCACCGCGGCGGCATCCGAGCCGCTCGGCGTTCCATCGAGTGTGATATAGCACAGCACCTTGGGCGATTGTGCCGGCGCAAAGCCCATAAAGGACGACATGTAGTTCTCCTTGAGGTAACCGCCGTTCTCGTCAGCACGCTCGGCCGTACCGGTCTTGCCCGCCACGTCATAGCCATCGACCGCACCGCCAACGCCCATGCCTTCGGACACGACCGTCTGCATGCACGATGTCACCTGGGCGGCAGCGTCCTCCGAAATCGCGCGCTCGCCTTCGCCCCAGTCCTTCTCATCGCCTTTGCTGGACTTATAGAAGTGCGGAGTCATCATCACGCCGCCGTTCGCGATACCGCCCACGGCACGTGCGACCTCAATCGGCGAGACGGACAGCGCCTGGCCAAAGCTCATCGAGCCCAGCGTGGCGCCGTCGTACTGGTCGCGCTCCTTGACGATGCCCAGGCTCTCACCCGGAAAATCGACACCGGAGCTATGACCGATACCCCACTTGTCCACATAGGTGGCAAAATCATCGGCACCGATCTTGCGTCCCACCAGGACAAAGCCCACATTGGACGAACGGCGCATCATCTCGCGCACGTCCATGGTCATGGTGTAGTCGCGCTTGTCGGCGTCGGTAACGGTGTCGTCGCCAACCTTAATGCTCGCCGGCACCTCAAACGACGTGCTCGAACGCACGGCGCCCAAATCGAAGCCGGCACCGGCCACGAGCGTCTTAAAGACCGAGCCGGGCTCGTAGGCATCGGTAACCAGGCGCAAGTTCATGTCCTCGGTCTTGGCGTTTTCCAGATCGGCCTGGTCATATGTCGGATACGAGCATGCCGCCAGAATCTCGCCCGTCGTGGGATCGGTGACCAGGGCCGAGCCGTTCTTGGCCTTGGTCTTTTCGACCGCCTCGGCCAGGGCGTCCTCGGCGGCGCGCTGGATATTGACATCGAGTGTCGTCACGATATCCACGCCGTCCACCGCCGCCACCTTTTTATAGGCGCCGCCCGCGATATAACTACCGTCCCTCGCCCGCTCGCGCACCAGCGAACCGTTGGTTCCGGTCAAAAGCTTGTTGTACTGTTTTTCGAGGCCCGTCAGACCGTCGTTGTCCACGTTTACCACGCCAAGCACCTGCGATGCCAGGTTGCCGTAGGGGTACACGCGCTTCATGGCCTGCTCAAAGAGCACGCCTGGCAGGTTCTTCTTCTCCAGCGCCGCGGCATCGTCCTCGTCCACCTGACGTTTGATATACACCCAGGTGCCATCCGACTCAACGAGCTCGCGACAGGTCTTTTTATCGATTCCCGTAGCTTTGACCAGCGCCGATACCGTCTTGTCAACGTCCTCGATAAGCTGAGGATTCACGGCGATGTTGCGGCATTCGACCGACGACGTCAGCACGTTGCCGTTACGGTCGTAGATGGTACCGCGCTTGGCATACAGCGTCTGCGCAAGCAAGCGACGTGCATCGGCACGGTCGCGTAGCTTATCGGCTTCCACAATTTGATAGTCGGCAAGGCGAAGGACGCCCAAACCCAAGCCAAACCCGATGAAGCCCATGACGGCTTTGCGACGGGGCAGCGGCGTGCCCGTGAGCCATTCGGTCGACGAGCTCTTGCGCGGTCTGGTGTTATGCATCTGAGGACCACTCGAGCCACGGAGACGCGACGCGGGGTCGTTGCCATAGGACGGCCTCGCGTTGTAAGATGGCCGACCCGTTCCTTGATAACCAGAACGTCCCCGCGATGAGGGACGTCCAGAACCGCGACCCCCGTCGGAGCCGCGGCGATAGTCATTTGTCATACTCAGCTACCGTCTTGTTACTGAGCGGTCGCGGTCGAGCTAGCGCCCGCGGCTGCATCCTGCGAAAAGTCAAGTGTAACGCTCTCGCTGGGCTCCACCATGCCATAAGCGCCCGCAAGGTCGCGAATGCGCGTGTCGGCACCATAGACCGAATGCATGACCTCCAGGTCGGAGCTCTCATCGGTCGCCTTCTCGAGCGTGTTGGTAAGCGCGGCGTTGCTGTTGAGCACCTGGGCCGTAACGCCGGCGAGCGCCACACGGGCGACACCGATCGTCATGAAGATGGCCGCAATGATGCAAAACGTTTTAAGAACGCTCATGAAAACCGGGCTTACCGCCTGGTTTGCCTGACGGCCCGCGCCCGTGTAGACATCAAAGCGCGGCGTGCGCTGCTCGCGGGGAGCAGCGGGAACCTGCGGTGCCTCACGATAGGCGGGCATGGCGTTCATATCATAGGCGAGTGCTGCGTTTGAGGTGTTGTAGCCCATGATATGCCGCCTCCCATCCCGAGTACGTTGGTAGTGTGTTTAAGCTTCGTTTGTGGTACGAGCGGGAGGTCCAATATCGCGCGGTCGCGTCTACAGACGCTGTGCCACGCGGATCTTGGCTGATCTCGCCCGAGGGTTGCGCGCAACCTCATCGGGTTGGGCAACCAGGGGTTTGCGGGTGATGACCTTGAGTATCGGCACGTTGCCGCACACGCACACCGGAATCTCCGGCGGACACGTGCACCCCTGGCTCATCTCCTTAAAGTGGTTCTTTACGATACGGTCCTCGAGCGAGTGATACGAGATGACGCAGATGCGTCCGCCCGGGTTGAGCCACCTTGTGGCGGCGTCAAGCCCTCGCTCGAGCACATCGAGTTCGTGATTGACCTCGATGCGAATGGCCTGGAAACTTTTCTTGGCTGGGTGTCCGCCATGCCGGCGAGCGGCAGCGGGGATACCAGCCTTGATGATCTCGACAAACTGGCCGGTGGTTTCGATCGGCTCATGCTCGCGGCGGCGCACGATCTCGCGTGCGATCTGCGAGGCGAACTTCTCTTCGCCATAGACGCGTAGAATCCGGGCGAGGTCGTGTTCGTTATAGGTGTTGATGACCTCAGCTGCGTTTAAGGTGTTGTTACCCGGATCCATCCGCATGTCCAATGGGGCGTCCTCGTTGTACGAAAAGCCCCTGCCAGGGATATCGAGTTGCGGCGACGAAACGCCCAAGTCGAACAGGAAGCCATCGACCCCGGGCACCTCGGCCGAGCAAAGCAGCTCGTCCAAGTCGCCGAAGTTGCCCTTCAGCAGCTGGTGTGGTACGCCGGGAACCTCGCGGTCCAGACGGGCGCCAGCGGCCTCGAGGGCCATGTCGTCCTGATCGACGCCGAGCAAAAGGCCGGTCTCCCCCACCTGCGCGGCCATCTTTACCGAATGGCCGGCACCGCCAAGGGTGCAGTCGCAGACGACGGAGCCGCTCTTTAGCTGCAGCGACTCAAGCACTTCGCCGAGCATGACAGGTTCATGCCGATATTCTTGTGTCAAGATCCCACGCTCCATCCGTTACTCGTGCCTTGCCCTTACGAGAAGAAGAGGTCCAGCAGGGCCTCGTCGTCATCGTCCTCATCGGCCGTAGCGCGGTCCCAAACCTCAAGGTGGTCGTAGTTGCCCACAACCGTGACCTCGCGGTCGAGGTTCGCCTGCTTGCGGAGAGACTCGGAAAGACCGATACGACCCGCGCTGTCCACATCCATCGACGTGGTGCGCTTGTTGATCGCCCTCATGAGCTTCTGGTCGTTGATGTCACGCGGGTTAAAACCCTCGTGGCCCTCACGACCCGCGAAGAGTCCTTCGACCCACTTATCGAAGGCCTCGGCAGAGAACACGTACAGAGCATCGACATCCAGGGCTTTGAACACGCGAACGTGCTCTCCAAGCTCCTCACGAAGGGGTGCAGGCAGGGATAGACGACCTTTTGCATCGAGATTGCGCTCGTATGCACCCGTCATTCCCATGTGCGCCCTCCCCTCGGTTACTCAGATGGCACGTACGCGGGGAACCACCCCGCCTGTCGACGTCATCAATAATATGGGGAACCGCCCCATTTTTCAACACCTTTCCCCACCCCTT
>WGSR01000041.1 GCA_014871545.1 Collinsella sp.
CTTGACTTTAACTCTGCTTTAACTGGTACCATCCTCTTATGTCTGTAACGCCATATAGACCGAGGGGATAGATCTATGACCGCAACTGCACCCGCAGCACCCGCTAAGGTGTACTTCACCAACCTGCGCACGCATGCTCGCGAGAGCCAGCTCGACAAACTCAAGCGCCTCATCCGTCACGCCGGTATCGAGCAGATCGACTTTGAGAACAAGTTCGTCGCCATCAAGATTCACTTTGGCGAGCTGGGCAATCTGAGCTTTTTGCGCCCCAACTACGCCCGCGCCGTCGCGGATGTCGTCAAGGAGCTGGGCGGCAAGCCCTTCCTCACCGACTGCAACACGCTCTATGTGGGTAGCCGCAAAAACGCGCTCGAGCACATCGACACCGCCTACCAGAACGGTTTTACCCCATATGCCACGGGTTGCCAGATCATCATCGCCGACGGCCTCAAGGGCACCGACGAGGCACTCGTCCCGGTCGAGGGTGGCGAGTACGTGCGCGAGGCCAAGATCGGTCAGGCGCTCATGGATGCCGATATCGTGATCAGCCTCACCCACTTTAAGGGACATGAGCAGGCCGGCTTTGGCGGTGCCATGAAGAACCTGGGCATGGGAGGCGGCAGCCGTGCCGGCAAGATGGAGCAGCATGCCGCCGGCAAGCCGAACGTCGCGACCGAGCACTGCATTGGCTGCCGTGCCTGCGAAAAGATCTGCGCGCACAACGCTATCTCGTTCGACGACACCCGCGAGCGCGAGCTTGTCAACGGCAACACCCGCACGGTGCACGTCGCTGCCATCGACCACGATCGCTGCGTGGGCTGCGGCCGCTGCATCGGCGTGTGCAACCAGGACGCCATCAAGCCCGGCTATGAAGCCGCGGCCGACGTGCTCAACTGCAAGATCGCCGAGTATACGAAGGCCGTTGTCGACGGCCGCCCGAGCTTCCACATCTCGCTTGCCATGGACATCAGTCCCAACTGCGACTGTCATCCCGAAAACGATACGCCTATCGTCAACGATATCGGCATGTTCGCGAGCTTCGACCCGGTCGCCATCGACCAGGCCTGCGCCGATGCCGTCATGGCATCCGAGCCGCTGCCCAACACCGAGCTCACCGACAGCGCCGCCAAGATGGAGCATAACCACGAGCATCTGGAGGGCGAGCAGGCGCACGACCCCTTCTGCATCACGCATCCCGACACCGACTGGCGCGCGTGCATCGCGCACGCCGAAAAGATCGGCCTGGGCACGAGCGAGTATGAGCTCATCGAGGTCAAGTAGCGCCTAGCTATTGGACAAAATAAGCGCCTTTGTAGCGTAATTTGAGCAAAAGCCGCCCACGAGCCCAATGCTTGCGGGCGGCTTTTCAGAAGTGCGGTGAAAAATCGAATACCGCCGACTACAAACCGATTTTTGGCAACAAAACCTCAGACGTTGCTTTTGCCTAAAAATTCTTGTCGAGGAAGTTGTCGACCGTGTTCCAGTAGAGTTCGGGGTCGACCTGCGCGCTCTTGGCGTGGGCGGCGCCATGGATGGTGAGCTTTTGCTTGACCTTGCTGGCGCACGCGTCGTAGTTTTGGTCGAGCATGTCGTACGGCACAAAGGTGTCCTGGTCGCCGTGGATAAACAGCATGGGAACCGTCGCGTGTTTGAGTTGCTCCACACTGCTCGCCTTATGAAAGTCATAGCCCGCGCGCACGTTGCACACCAAGTTTGCTACATCGAGCAAGGGAAAACTGGGCAGGCCGAACACGTCCTTGAGCTGCAGAGAAAACTCGTCCCAAGCACTCGTATAACCGCAGTCCTCGATAATGCATTTCACGTTTGCGGGCAGAGATTCCCCCGCGACGTTCATGGCGGTCGCCGCGCCCATCGACTCGCCAAAGACCAGGATGCGCGCCTCGGGGTCAGCCTGAACGATTCGCTCGATCCATGCGACGATGTCGAGGCGCTCGGGCCAGCCCATGCCGATATAGTCGCCGCCGGAGCGCTCGTGGGCGCGGGCGGCGGGTGCGAGTACGTTCATGCCGCGGTCGTGGAATCGCTTGACGTATCGGGCCATGCCGATGGGCTCGTTGGTATATCCATGGAGGCAGACAGCGTAGTCGTGCGTGCTCTCCGACGCAGCAAAATACCAAGCGGCAAGCTCGGTTCCGTCATCTGCGGTGAGGCTGCTGCTCTCGCGATTCTCTTTAAACCACGCCCGCGCCTCGGTGTCCTCGGCATCCGGCTGCTCACCTTCTTTGTCGTTCTTGCTATCCTGCATCATCTTCATGGTGTACGGCGCTTGGGGGTTCAGGGCAAAGTCAAACAAAAAGTTGCCGGCAAATCCGAGCAGCGCAACGACAACCACCAGCGCAACGATGCCGGCTATCTTGAGCTTTCGATGGGAACGTGCGTTTTGAGCCATGCGGTATTCTCCTATAAGATGTTAATACATCAACATTTAATGCAAGCGCATTATGGACGTTCGCCGTTGATGCGTCAACAGGCAAAGAATGGGTAAACAAAGGGTCACGTATGGTGCAAATTTCGCACGTACCTAGACGCTTTGATATAGTGTTGAGAACTCTTTACGTTGGAGGATGTAACCGGCATGTCCGATTCGAGCGACAGTTCTAAGCCGCGACCCAAGACCGCGACCGTTCCACACTACACGGTGGGCGAGGAGATCATGAACTCCGTCACCCATGGTGTCGGCTGCCTGCTGGGTATCGCGGGCCTGGTGCTCCTGATCGTATTCGCTGCCCTGCGCGGCGGAGGCCCGGCCCACATGGCCGCGGCGATTGTCTATGGTGTCAGCATTATCCTCGAATACCTAGCTTCCACGCTCTACCACGCGATTCAGCCCGCGCGCGCCAAGCGCGTGTTTCGCATCATCGACCACAGCTGCATCTACCTGCTCATAGCCGGCAGCTATACGCCGTTTTGCCTCATCACGCTTGCAAACGACGGCGGCCCTGCGCTGTTCTTTGCCGTATGGGCCATCGCCATTATCGGCATTGCGCTCGAGTGCTTTTTGCGCGAGCGTCAGCCGCACTGGGTAAGCGGCCTGGTCTACCTGCTGATGGGCTGGCTCGTCGTCTTTAAGCTGCCCGAGCTCGTGGCGCTGCTGAACCCCGTCGCGCTTGCCCTGCTCGCCGTCGGCGGCGTGTGCTATACCGTGGGCGTGCCGTTCTATATCGCCAAAAACGTGCGCTATCTGCACAGTGTTTTCCACTTGTGGGTGCTCGCTGGCAGCATCTTCCAGTTCATGGCGGTGATCCTCTTCGTAATCTAGCGACCGCGCCCACGGCCCCGCTCGCGCGGGCGCCGGCGCAATTGCCGTATCCGCCATCAACGTTTTACCCTGACGTCCCGAATCTTGGAGGTTCGAGAAACTCCCGATGGACATAACCATCTCCCTTATTACCACCCTCGTTTTGACCCTCATCAACGGCTACTTCTCCATGTCCGAGATGGCTCTTACCACGGCTAAGCGCGCCGTGTTGGAGCACGATGCCGAGGAGGGCGATAAGCGCGCCGAGCGCGCCGTCCAGCTCGCCGCCGACTCCGATCAGCTGCTCGCCACCATCCAGGTCGCCATCACGCTCGTGGGCTTTGCCTCATCCGCCGTCGCCTCGACGAGCCTGTCCGACCCGCTTGCCACATGGCTCATGAGCTTTGGCATCGCGCCGCTTTCCGCCATCGCGCGCGGCCTGGCGCCGGTCATCATCACCGTCGCCGTCGCCTTTGTGTCCATCGTGATCGGCGAGCTCGTGCCCAAGCGCATCGGCCTCGCTAACGCCGAGGGCGTATCCAAGCAGGTCGTGGGACCGCTCTCCGTGTTCCAAAAGATCGCCCGCCCGCTCGTGTGGCTGACCGGCGCCTGCTCCGACGGCCTGGCCCGTATCCTGCGCATCAAGAGCGCCGACGACCGCCAGAACGTCTCGGAGGAAGAGATCAAGTACATGGTCTCGGAGCAGGATGACCTGCTCGACGAGGAAAAGCGCATGATCCACGAGATCTTCGACCTGGGTGACACCGTGGCTCGCGAGGTCATGGTGCCGCGCGTGGACACCACCATGTGCGAGGACGACGAGACGGTCGCCGACGTGCTGTCCACCATGCGCCAGACCGGCTTCAGCCGCATCCCCGTCTACCACGAGGATCCCGACAACGTCGCGGGCATCGCGCACATCAAGGACCTGATCCAGCCCGCGCTCGACGGCAAGGGCGACCAGCCCATCGCCGGCTTTTTGCGCGACGCCACCTTTGTGCCCGATACCAAGGACATCCTGCCGCTGCTGTCCGAGATGCAGACCTCGCACGACCAGATCGTGGTCGTCGTGGACGAGTACGGCGGCACGGCCGGCATCATCACCATCGAGGACATCGTCGAGGAGATCGTCGGCGAAATCGAGGACGAGTTCGACCCCGACAACAAGTACCTCACGCGCCTTTCGCGTCGCGAGTGGCTCGTCGATGGGCGTTTTTCGTGCGATGACGCGATTGAGCTTGGTTGGCCGCTCGAGGAAAGCGATGATTATGAGACCATCGCCGGCTGGATTTTGGAGCTTTGCGACTCGGTGCCCGACATCGGAGAGGTGTTTGAGGTCGCAGGGTACAAGTTCAAGGTACAGTCGATGCGTGGCCAGCGCATCTCGCTCATTCGCGTGATCGCTCCGGCCGAAACCGATAAGAAGGATTCCGAGTCTTCGGCAGAGAAGCCGGCGGCGTCGGGTGCGGGCTCTGCGGATCCGCACGATGGCGACGAGTAGGGCAAGGACGAGTAGGGGAGAGTTATGGCAGGCCTGTTCAACATCCTTAAGGTCACCGTCAGCGAGGACAAGATTTGCGCGCACGTGCTGGTGAACCCCGGTATGCCGCTCATGACCTCGGAGGATATCGAGGCCACGGCGCGCGTGTACTACCTGGTGCCCGCGATTGCCAAGCATCTGTGCCTGGGCGATTCGGGTCGCGAGTTCCAGGACTGCATGGGCCAGACCGAGCTTTGCCACCTGCTGGAGCACGTGACGGTCGAGCTCATGAACGAGACCGGTCTTGCCGGCAGCATTTCGTGCGGTCGCACGCGCGTGAGCGAGCATGACGAGCGTGTCTTTGAGGTTGAGCTTTCGTGTCCCGATGACGCGTTGGCCATCGGCGCGCTGTCGTCGGCGACCTTTATGATGGATTGGGCGTACCTGCACGCCGACCAGCCGGCCCCCGACGTGGAAGGCACGGTCGCGGGCCTGCGCAACCTGGTGCTGGGCCTGCGTGCCGAGGCCGAGGGCAAGGACCCGCACGAGGCCGTTGCCGCTGCGAGCGGCGAGGACGTGGCCGAGGATGTGCCCGAGGGCGACGCTCCTGCCGACGCCGACACTGAGCCCGTTGCCGAGGCGCCCGTTGAGCCCGAGTCTGCGGAGCCCCAAGGCGTCCCGAGCTTTGACGACGAGCCGCAGATGCCAATCGATACCGAGGGCGCGGTCGCCGAGAACCACGAGGCCCCCGCGGCCGTCTTTGGCGGTGCGGCAACGGCTCCGTCCGGCTCGGCGCACGAGGGCAACCTGCCGCTGGTCGATGGCGCCGGCGAGAACCCGGCCGCCACGGTCGCCATGCCTGCCATGCCGCAGGAGTAGGTTCGCTCGCTTATCACCATCATGTACCTGCGCTTTTACCGTACGCAGATGAGCGCGACGGCAAGTGTTGCGCTGCGGGTATAATGGACAGCATTCAAACGGTGGGCATCGAGGTGCCCGCAGGAGAGGAATGATCATGGGAAAGACTTTCAGCTTTGTCTCCGGTGCGCTTTTTGGTGCTGCCGCCGGCGCTATCATCGGCGTTGCTCTGGCCCCGCGCTCGGGTGCCGAGACCCGCGCCATGGCCGCCGATATCGCCAACGATGCCTGGGACAACATGCGTGACACCTACGAGCACAGTGCCGAGGAGGCTCGTGCCGCGGTCAACGACTTTGGTCCGATGGTCGACGCCAAGACCGATGACCTGCGCGCCAAGGTCGACCTGGCCCGCGAGCGCATGGATCAGCTTCGCGAGCAGCTCAACGACGCCATCTCGGGCGGCAACGTGACGCCCGCTGCCGACGTCGTGGTCGAGAACGTCACCGAGGCCGGCACCGAGGCCACGGAGCCCTCGACCGAGGCATAATGCGCGCAGGGGATTTTGTCGGCGTCAAGGTTTATCGTAAGCCTGCCGAAGACAAGCGCACCAAAAAGGACGGCACGCCGCGCAGCCCCAAAAAGCTCGGCAAGATTCACTTTCCCGTCTTTACCCCGGGCGGCACGCGCGTGGTGGGCTTTATGGTCCGCCAGTCCGATATCGCGGGTATGATCGAGCGCCCCGACCGGTTTGTGGCGCTCGATGCCATCGGCGTCTATGAGGGCGCTGTCGCGGTCGACGACGTCAAGGGCACCTACGATGCCGCCGCGGCCAAGCGCCTCGATATCAACCTGGATGATTGCATTATCTGGGTTGGCATGGACGTGCGCACGGAATCGGGCGATGTCGTGGGCTACTGCTCGGACGTTGAGTTCAAGCCGCGCTCGGGTATTGTGCAGATGTTCTATGTGACCGCCGGTGCCGCTTCGAGCGTGCTGGTGGGCGACACGCAGATGCCGCCGACGATGCTGCGCGGCTATGCGGACGGCGCGATGATCGTTTCGGACGAGGTCAAGGCGCTCGGGTATTCGGGCGGCGCGGCCGCCAAGGCTGCCGAGGCCAGTGTCGTGGTGGGCGATAAGGTCAAGAAGGGCGCCAAGGTGCTCGATGACAAGGGATCGGTCGCCGTGGACAAGGGCAGCCGCGCACTGGGCAAGCAGCTCGGCAAGACGCGCGGTATGTTCAAGGCCTTTAAGGACGAATATCAAAAGGCGAGCGGGGGCTCGTCAAAAGCTACAAAATAGCGACGTACCAAATGATGGGAGGCAAGCCGGAGACCTGTTGCTCCGGCTTGCTGTGTTTATGGGGGAGGGCACATGCGCCAAAACGGATCCAACTTAAACGGGCGTTCGGGCGCGCGTCCGACGGCGCGCCGCGATCTGGGGCAGCTGCCCAGCGGTCAGCGCAAGCGTCACCGTAAGCCCGGCGCGATGTATCTCAACCATAGCCGCGGCTTTAGCGACCGCAGCGCTCGCATCGGCAACGGCCGTACGCCCCGTCGTTCGTTTCGCCTGCCCTATGCGCTCATCGCCGTGGGTTGCGCACTCGTGCTGTTTATCGCTGCCGTCGTGGGCTACGTCAACCGCAGCGTGGACGTGGAGCTCAACGGCCAGAAGACCGCAGTGCGCGTCGGCTCTACGCTACAAAACCTCATCGACGACCAGGAGTTGACTGACACCTACGACGCAGGCGACCTGCTAGCCGTCGATGACAGCGTGCTCAAGCGCCATGGGGGCGAAAAGCTGTCGGTGAAGGTCGACGGCAAGCGCGTGAAGCAGGGCAAATGGGATAGCCGCGAACTTGAGGGTGGCGAGAAGGTGACGGTCAAGGATGGCCGTAACACCTACGAGAAGCACGAGGTTCAGGCTACGGTTATCGAGCCCAAGCTCAAGGTCGAGGGCACGGGCGCTATCGAGTATGTGCAGACGTGGGGTGTCCAGGGCCGCTCCGAGGTGTGGGTTGGTGAGCAGTCGGGCAAGACGCAGGACCGCGGCGAGGTTGTGCCCGCCACCGATTGCGTCGTTGCGTGCGCCAGCGTGGCGCCCAAGGGCAACAAAAAGTACGTGGCGCTGACGTTTGACGAGGGTCCGAGCGGCGCCACCAAGCAGATCTTGCAGGTGCTCAAGGAAAAGGGCGTCACCGCGACGTTCTTCCTTTCGGGCGATGCGGCCGAGGCCTCGCCTGCCACGGCCAAGGCGATTGTCGACGCCGGGTGCGAGATCGGATCCAACAGCTACAGCGACGATTCGCTCAAGGGTCAGGACCGTGAGGCAGTACGCGAACAGATCACGAAAGGCACCGATGCGATTAAGTCGGCGACCGGCGTGAAGACGATGCTACTGCGTGCTCCCTACGCTGCCTTTGACGAGCAAAACTGGATTGATGCGATGGACCTGGTCTCCGCCGTGGTCTCGTGGAATATTGACTCGGGCGACTGGCTGCTCAACGGTGCCGACGAGCAAGTCTCGACGGTGCTCGATTCGGTGACGCCGGGCAATATCGTGCTGCTCACCGATAGAGACGAATGCGCCGAGCAGACACTCGAGGCGCTGCCGCAGATTATCGACGGCCTCATTGCCGACGGCTACAAGATCGTGACGCTCAGCGACCTGGTCAAGACGGACACGGCATTGAGCAAAAAGCTCACCTCGCTGACGAAGGTCACCATGCCCAAGGACGCCGTGTTCCCCCAACCTGCCGAGGACGAAGACACCACAGAGTAACCACAGAGTAGTCATTGGGTAGTCATTTAAGAACGTCCCCAATGACTATGTCACGGATGCGTCAGCGTTTGGTATGCCTGCAATGTGCAGCGCATAAATTCGGCGCCACGGCGCGATGCTGATGCTATAGTTACTGCGGATAACAAGGGTCAAGAGAAAGGTTACAGGTGAAATCCAAACCTCGACCATACAGTCGATGACCCCTTGCAGGTGCTTCTTGCGCATGCACGGGGTGTGAGCGCCGAGCGGTGTGCCGCCCGCGCATGCGTATACATATCCAGAAGCCCCCGGACGCCGCGCGCGCGGCCGCGTCCGGAGGAATTATGATGGGGAGCACCATTGAATTATCTGAGTGAGATGCTCAAACTGCCGGTCTTGGACGTCGATGGCGAAAAGCTCGGCGTTGTGAACGATTTTGGCATTGCTACCGGCGAAGTTTTTCCGCACGTGACGTCGCTCGCGTTCCGCGGACCCGGCAAGACGCCGTTTATGATCAGCTGGCGCAAATGGGTCGACCGTATCGACGAGACAGGTGTACACCTTAAGACGTCGGCCACCGAAATCCGTTTTTCGTACCTGCAGCCGACCGAACTCTTGCTTGCCCGCGACGTGCTCAACAAGCAGATCGTCGACACGCAGGGCATGAAAGTCGTGCGCGTAAACGACATCAAGTTTTCCATGTCGGGCGAAAATCAGCTGCGCCTGCTGGGCGCCGAAGTGGGCGCCCGCGGTCTGCTACGCGCGATCAGCCCCGCACTCGAGCATATCGTCGAAGGCTTTATGAAGCACCTGGGCAAGCCGCTCAGTGAGGACATCATCGCTTGGTCCTACATGGACCTGCTCGACCGCTCGACCAAGAACATTCAACTCTCGGTGTCGCATAAGACGCTCGGCGAGCTGCACCCTGCCGACATCGCCGACATTATCGAGCAGCTCGACCCGCGCCTGCGTGCGCAGGTGTTTGCACAGCTCGATACTGCCCAGGCCGCCGAGGCCATCTCGGAGTTCGACGACGACGAGCTTATGACCGAGATGCTCGAGGGCCTGTCCGACACGGACGCATCGTCGATGCTGGCCATGATGGACCCGGACGATGCAGCCGACCTGATCGACGAGCTCGATTACGAGAAGGCCGAGAAGCTCCTGCGCCTGATGGGCGTCAAGGAGGAGAAGGCGATTCGTAACCTGCTGGGGTATGAGGACAATACCGCCGGCCGCATCATGACCTCGGAGTTTGTCTCCCTGCCCGCTACGGCAACGGTCGGTGACGCCATCGAGGCGATTCGCGAGCTCGACGAGGACTTCGAGAGCGTCTACTACGTCTATACCGAGGATCCGAGCGGCATGCTGACCGGCGTGCTTTCGCTGCGCACGCTGATCGTAGCCGACCGCGACGCCACGCTGGGTCAGCTGGCCTATCGCGACCTGGTCTATGTGTCGCCCGACGAGGACCAGGAAGACGTGACGGACGAGATGACCAAGTACGACCTGGTTGCCATCCCTGTCTGCGACGAGAACCGTCATATCCTGGGTATCGTAACCTTCGACGACGCCATGGATGTTATCGCCGAGGAGCATCAGGAGGACCTGCAGATCGCCGGTGTCGGCTCGGGCGATAGCGCGTCGGACGACTCGACGAACGTGCTCAGCTGGTTTGTGCATCGCCAGTACTGGGTTGTCGTGTGGGGCATCGCCTCGTGCATCATGGCAACGGTGCTGGGGACGGCGCTGGGCTCCGCGCATTTGGTGGTGTTCCCCATGTGCGCCATGCCGCTCGTGTTGCTGGCTGCCTCGCGTATGGTGTCGTTCGTCAAGAACTACTTCCTGGAGTATGACGGTCACGACGACGAGCCCAAGCCGTA
>WGSR01000042.1 GCA_014871545.1 Collinsella sp.
TCGGCGGCATTACGTTTTGCAACATGGCGCTCTATACGGGCATCATGGGCGAGTTCGGCGATGAGTCCGAGCAGGGCGCCGTCGGTATCCTGTTCTTTACGGCCGGCCCCGCCGTCACGATGATCATCCTTGGTGTTTCGGGCCTTGCCAACATCCCTGTCGGTACTATCATCGGCTCCATTTTGCCGCTCGTTATCGGCATGGTTCTGGGCAACCTGTTCCCGTTTATCAAGAACCTGCTAGTTCCCGGTGCCAACCCTGCGATTGCCGTCATCGGATTTCAGCTTGGCGCGTCCATGAGCCTGTCGAGCTTTATCACTGGTGGTATTTCCGGCATCTTGCTGGGCCTTGTCACGCTGTTTGTCGTCGGTCCCATTACCTTTGCGTTCGAGCGCCTGTGCGGTGGTAACGGCAAGGCTGCCGTGGCTTGTTCCACCATCGCCGGCACGGCTATGACCACGCCGGTTGCTCTCGCCGAGGTCGCGCCGCGCTACGCCGAGTTTGCGCCCACCGCGTACGCCCAGATTGCCACTGCCGTTATCATCACGGCAATCATGGCTCCGATTCTGACCGGCTGGGTCGACAAGAAGTTCTGCCAGGGCAAGGAGGATCTGTCGCCTGCCGGTGTCGAGGCCATCGAGGAGGCCGTCGCGACCGACATCGACGGCGAGTAACGGCCGTTACCGATAATTGATTCCGGCGTGCAATTCGCGCCGTCCGAGCGCCCGAACAGAAACTGTTTTGCAGTGATGTTCGGGCGCTTTGCTATGATTCCCTTTGCCCCTGCGGAGTAAAGGGGTGTTTATTGCCCTGATTCGAATTGGGCGATTCTGACCATTCGGATATTGAAGGGATGGCGTCTAGTGGTTAAGGCACTCAAGATTGAGATATTCCTGCTATGCATGATTGTTCTTATCGGGCTTGCCGCGCGAAGTCGTCGCTCCTTGTTCTCGAGCACCCTGCAGCTATTGTTCAGCATGCTTGGCTACACCTCTGCCGCGTACATATTATTCGATATGATCTGGACGCTTTCGGATGGTGCGGACGGCACGTTGGGTATTGCTGCCAACTGGATTTCCAACGCGGTTTCGTTTTCGCTCTTTGCCATCGCGTGTCTCATTTGGTTTATCTATTCCGAGACGATGCAGGGCTCTCGCCTTGTGACCTCGCGCTATAGGGTGGTGCTTGTAACGTTGCCTACGGCTCTGGTGGTCGTGCTGGCTTTTACCAGTTACTGGACGCACGCCCTGTTCTATATCGATTCGCAGAGCGTGTATCGTCGCGGCTTTGCCTATATGATCCAGCCCATTGTCAGCTACTGTTACGTTATACATACGTCCCTGCATGCGTTTGTGCAATCTCGCAGGGTCGAGAGCCTGCAGACGAAGGCTATCTATCGAACCTTGGCATTTTTCGCCATTCCGGCCCTGGTGGGCGGTACCTTTCAGATCGTATACTCGGTGCCTGGCCTTTGTGTCGGCATAATGATTAGCATGTTGCTGCTCTATATCATCTGCCAGGAGCAGCTCATCTCGACCGACCCGTTGACTGGCCTCAACAATCGCAACCGTTTTGAGACCTATATGCTGTCGCTCTTCTCAAATGTTGGTCATACGGACGATGTGTATCTTCTCATGATGGACGCTGACGGCTTTAAGCAGATTAACGATCGCTATGGACATGTGGAGGGTGACCATGCTCTTCAGGTTATATCCGCTGCACTCAAAGAGGTCTGCTCGGCGTCTGGTGGCTTTATCGCACGCTACGGTGGCGATGAGTTCGTGGTGCTCCAAAAGGCAGTGGCGGAACAGGATATCATGCATCTGTGCGCGACAATCAACGACGAGCTCGCGTGCGCCGAGGTGCCGTATGCATTGCGGATGTCCATCGGTTACGCGCGGGTCGGCGATAGTGTTGATACCTGGCAAGACTTACTTCGCGCTGCCGATGCGGAGCTCTACCGCGTCAAGGCCGAGAAAAAGAAAGCCGGCGTTCAGATACGCTAGGAAAAGGGGCGCACGCTTGCGTGCGTGGCGGCCCTCAGCTCATCGATGTATTCCATTAAGCTAAAGTGTGCAAACGCCCTCCCTAAAAAGGTGAGCTCGCTAGGCTTTTTTGGGTTTGTTGACGATGATGATGCCGCCGCAGACCAACAGCAGGGCAACGATGACGGTAACGGGGCTCGTGCCAGCGCCCTCGCCGAGCAGCAGCGCACTCAGCACCACACCAAAGACGGGGTTCATAAACCCAAAGACCGAGACGCGGCTGACGGGGTTGACGGCAAGCAGGCGCGACCACAGCGAGTACGCGACGGCGGAAATGAGTGCCATATAAATGATGAGCGCGATGGCGGGGGCGATTTCGGTGGGGGACAACGTGCCGCCCATCAAAAATCCGATGGCGGTAAGGACCACGCCACCGACTAAAAACTGCCACCCGGCAAGCAAGACGCCGTCGTGCTCGCGCGAGAAGATGCCGATCAGGCAGGTCGATAGGGCGCCTGCAACAGTGGAAGCCAAGATAAAGCCCTCGCCGTCGAGCGTAAAGCCAAAGGTGCCGTCCGCGCCCGAAAGGTTGACGAGCGCGACGCCGGCAAAGCCCAGCGCACAGCCAAGCACCTTGGCCGTATTGAGCTTCTCGGTGTGAAATGCCAGGGCGGCAAAGAGGATTGCGAGGAAGTTGGCGCTGGCCTCGATGATGGAGCTCGACATGGCGCTGGCGCGCGAGAGGCCCAGATAGAAAAAGAAGTACTGCCCGATAGTCTGGAAGAGCGACAAGACAAAGATGGGCTTGATGTCGCGCGCTTGCGGTATGAGGGGGCGGCGTTGGGCCGCGCTCATCCCAACGATAACCAGGGCGCCGGCAAGCGTAAAGCGTAAACCTGCAAAGAGCAGCTGCGAAGCGCTATCGTGCGCTGGGATGCCAAAGAGCGCGTAGCCGATCTTGATGCAGGGAAAGGCCGATCCCCAGAGTGCACAGCAAACAAGACAGTCCAGGATGAGTCCGGGCAGGGTGGCGAGATACGGCTTGCGGCTTTCCATGATGTCCTTCTCCTATACGCGCAAAGCAAAAAAGAACCCGCCACCGGGGGTGCCGGTGGCGGGTGTTGTTACCCGAGGGGATTGTACCCGATGGGAAAGGTTTAAGCGAAGTAGGCCACGCCGCTCTCAAAGATCGGCATGAACTTATCGCCGGGGACATGCTCGGGCACGTTGCGGTACAGGCTGTCGCCGCGACGCTCGGCATGGCCCATCTTGCCCAGGACGCGGCCGTCGGGGCTCGTGATGCCCTCGATGGCGAGTGCGGAGCCGTTGGGGTTGACGGAAAGGTCCATGCTGGGCTTGCCGTCCTCGCCCACGTACTGCGTGGCGACCTGGCCGTTGGCGATCAGCTGGGCGAGCACTTCGTCGTTGGCGACAAAGCGGCCCTCGCCGTGGCTGATGGCGACGGTGTAGGGGTCGTCCAGGCTGCACTGCGACAGCCACGGGGACAGGTTGGACGAGATACGGGTGCGCACCAGACGGCTCTGATGGCGACCGATGGTGTTGAACGTAAGCGTGGGCGCATCAGGCGTGGCGTCGACGATGTCGCCGTAGGGCACCAGACCGAGCTTGATCAGGGCCTGGAAGCCGTTGCAGATGCCCAGCATCAGGCCGTCGCGGGCCTTGAGCAGGTCGCGGACTGCCTCGGTGACCTCGGGAGCGCGGAAGAACGCCGTGATGAACTTGGCGGAGCCATCGGGCTCGTCGCCGCCCGAGAAGCCGCCGGGGATCATGACGATCTGGCTTGCACGGATGCGGCGGGCAAGCTCGTGGGTGCTCTCGGCGACGGCCTCGGGCGTGAGGTTGTTGATCACGAAGGTGTCGGCCTCGGCGCCGGCGGCGCGGAAAGCGCGGGCGCTATCGTACTCGCAGTTGTTGCCGGGGAACACGGGGATTACCACGCGCGGGCGGGCGATCTTGGCGCCGCCGTACACGTGGATATCCTTGGCACGGAAGTCGATGGTCTCGACCTCGGCGGACTCGCCGGCGCTGCGGTAGGCAAAGACGCCCTCGATGCCGCTCTCCCAGGCTTCCTGGAGCTCGGAGAGCTCGATGACTTCGGAGCCGGTGTCGATGACATAGCCCTCGACGGTGGTGCCCAGGGGCTCGACGACAACGCCGTTGGCGACCTCGGGCAGCTCGGCATCCTCGGCGAGCTCGACGATAAAGCTGCCGTAGAGCGGGGTGAAGAGGCTCTCCACGTCCACGTCCTCGGCAAGCTCGATACCGATCTGGTTGCCGACACACATCTTAAAGAGGCTCTCAGCGCCGCAGCCGTAGCCGGGCGTGGAGACGGCCAGGGCGTCGCCGGCGGCGGTGAGCGCCTCGACGGCGTCAAATGCGGCGAGCAGCTGCTGGGCATCGGGACGGTAGTCCTGGCCATAGGTGGCGGGGGCGATGCGGACGACGCGGTGCGTGAGGCCCTTGAACTCGGGGGAGACGGCGCGGGCCGCCTTGCCCACGGCGACAGCGAAGCTGATCAGGGTCGGCGGAACGTTGAGCTCGCCGGCCTCGTCCTCAAACGAACCGCTCATAGAGTCCTTGCCGCCGATGGCACCGGTACCCAGGTCGACCTGGGCCATAAGGGCACCCAAGACGGCTGCCATGGGCTTGCCCCAACGCTCGGCCTCGGTGCGCAGGCGCTCAAAGTATTCCTGGAAGGAGAGATAGGCGCGCTTGTGCTCAAAGCCGGCGGCAACGAGCTTGGCGATGGACTCGACCACGGACAGGTAGGCGCCGGCAAACTGGTCGGCTTCCATCAGGTAGGGGTTGAAGCCCCATGCCATGGCGCTTGCCGTGGTGGTCTCGCCGTCTACGGGGAACTTGGCGACCATGGCCGAGCTCGGGGTGAGCTGCGTCTTGCCGCCAAAAGGCATAAGCACGGTTGCGGCACCGATGGTGGAGTCGAAGCGCTCGGAAAGGCCCTTGTTGGAGGCAACGTTGAGGTCGGTGACAAGCGAGGTCATGCGCTCGGCAAGCGTGGTGCCGGCCCAGCTGGGCTGCCACACGCTGCGGGCGCACACGTGGGCGACCTGGTGCTTGGGCGCGCCGTTGGAGTTGAGGAACTCGCGGGATAGGTCGACGATGGCGACACCGTTCCAAGCCATGCGCATGCGCGGCTCGGCGGTAACCTCGGCGATAACGGTCGCCTCCAGGTTCTCCTCGGCGGCGTAGCCCATGAACTCCTCGACGTCACCGTCGGCGACGGCGCAAGCCATGCGCTCCTGGGACTCGGAAATGGCGAGCTCGGTGCCATCCAGGCCGTCGTACTTCTTGGTCACGGTGTCAAGGTCGACATACAGGCCGTCGGCAAGCTCACCCACGGCGACCGAGACGCCGCCGGCGCCAAAGTCGTTGCAGCGCTTGATCAGACGGCAGGCGTCGCCGCGGCGGAACAGACGCTGCAGCTTCCGCTCGACCGGGGCGTTGCCCTTCTGGACCTCGGCACCCGAGGTCTCGATGGACTCGGTGTTCTGGGTCTTTGAGGAGCCGGTAGCGCCACCGATGCCGTCACGGCCGGTGCGGCCGCCCAGCAGGATGATCTTGTCGGTGGGGGCGGGGCACTCGCGACGAACGTGGTTTGCCGGGGTGGCGCCCACGACGGCGCCAACTTCCATGCGCTTGGCCACGTAACCGGGGTGATAGAGTTCATTAACCTGACCGGTGGCAAGGCCGATCTGGTTGCCGTAGCTGGAGTAGCCGGCGGCAGCGGTGGTCACGAGCTTGCGCTGCGGCAGCTTGCCCTCGAGCGTCTCGGAAACCGGGACGGTGGGGTCGCCGGCGCCGGTGACGCGCATGGCCTGGTACACATAGCTGCGGCCCGAGAGCGGGTCGCGGATAGCGCCGCCCACGCAGGTGGCGGCACCGCCGAAGGGCTCGATCTCGGTCGGGTGGTTGTGGGTCTCGTTCTTAAACAGGAACAGCCAGTCCTGGTCCTCGCCGTCGACATCGACCTTCACCTTGACGGTGCAGGCGTTGATCTCCTCGGACTCATCGACATCGGTCATGATGCCGGTCTTCTTAAGATACTTGGCGCCGATGGTGCCCATGTCCATGAGGCAGACGGGCTTGGCGTCGCGGCCGAGTTCGTGGCGCATCTCCATGTAGCGGTCGAAGGCTTGCTGCACCACGGCGTCGTCGATCGTCACGTCGTCCAGGACGGTGCCGAAGGTGGTGTGGCGGCAGTGATCGGACCAGTAGGTGTCGATCACGCGGATCTCGGTGATGGTGGGGTCGCGGTCCTCATCGCGGAAGTACTGCTGGCAGAAGGCGATGTCCGCCTCGTCCATGGCAAGGCCGCGATCGGCGATAAAGGCGGCAAGGCCGGCCTCGTCGAGCTCGCGGAAGCCGTCGAGCACCTCGACGGGCTGGGGCTCGGGGGTCTCCATGTACAGCGTCTCGGGCAGGTCGAGCGAGGCGATGCGCGCCTCGACGGGGTTCACCACGTAGTGCTTGATGGCCTCGATGGCGGCCTCGTCCAGAGCGCCCGAGATGATATAGACCTTGGCGGAGCGCACGGCGGGGCGCTCGCCCTGGCTGATGAGCTGCACGCACTCGCTGGCGGAGTCGGCGCGCTGGTCAAACTGGCCAGGCAGGAATTCGACGGCAAAGACGGCGCCATCGCTTGCGGGGAGCTCGTCGTAGGTCACATCGACCTGGGGCTCGCTAAAGACGGTCGGCACGCAGGAGCGGAAAAGCTCCTCGTCGATGCCCTCGACGTCGTAGCGGTTGATGATCCTCAGGGCCTCGATGCCCTTGATGCCGAGAATTTCGGTCAGCTCGCCCTTGAGCTGCTGAGCCTCGACGTCGAACCCGGGTTTCTTCTCCACGTAGATACGAGAGACCATTGGTTCCTGCCTTCCTGATCGGTTGGGCGTACGGTACGGTATGTGGCAGCGGTCGGTTTGCGGGGTCTGCCCTGCGGTCGCCTTGAGCCACATGTTTGTAAACCTCACTATGATACGACAGCTCGCGGCGCGTTGAGGACGGCGAGGGTGCTACAGTGAAGCGCAAACAAGAGAAAGGCATCACATGGCATTCGTTTCGCTCGCCATCATCGCACTCGTGGCCTTTGCGAGTCCTTTTATCGCCTCGGCGATTCCCGGAAAACCCGTTCCCGAGACGGTCTTTTTGCTCGTGCTCGGCGCGGTGCTGGGACCCCATATGCTCGGCGTCATCCATGTAGATGCTGAGGTCTCGCTTGTGTCCGAGCTGGGCCTGGCCTTCTTGTTCCTGCTTGCCGGCTTTGAGATCGACCCCAAGAGCATCACGGGCGTCGAGGGGCGCTACGGCTTGGCGACGTGGGTCGTCACGTTTGGTATCGCCTGGCTTGCCGTGCGCTTTACCCCGTGGTTCTCGGTCAGTCATTTCGACGGTATCGCCGTGACGCTTGCCCTCACTTCGACGGCGCTCGGCACGCTCGTGCCCATCATGCGTGAGCGCTCGCTCACTGGCACGCGTGTGGGCGACTCGATTCTCGCGTATGGCACCTGGGGTGAGCTCGGCCCTGTGCTCGCCATGTCGGTGCTGCTGTCTGCCCGCACTGGCATCCAAACGCTCGTAATCCTTGGCTTGTTTGCGGTGGTTTGCGTGTTGCTGGCTGTGGTCCCAAGCCGCTCCAAGCGTGTCGGCAGCCGCTTCTTTGCGTTTGTCGAGGAACGCGCCGATACCACGTCGCAGACCTTCGTGCGCCTGACGGTGCTCATCCTGGTCACGCTCGTGGCGTTCTCGGCCGTCTTTGATCTCGACATCGTGTTGGGTTCTTTTGCCGCCGGCTTTGTCTTGCGCTATATCATCCCCGAGGGCAACCATACGCTCGAGACCAAGCTCGATGGCCTGGCCTACGGCTTTTTGATTCCGGTATTCTTTACCGTATCGGGCGCAAAGATCGATCTGACGGCCGTGGCGTCGCGCCCGGGTCTGCTCGTGGGCTTTATCGTGGCGTTGTTGATTATTCGTGCCGTGCCCATTCTTATTTCTATGAGCATTTGTCCTGCGACGCGCGATGTGTCGGCGTATGGTCGCATTACCGTGGCCCTGTACTGCACCACGGCCCTGCCGATCATCGTTGCCGTGACAAGCGTTGCCGTCAACGCGGGCGCGCTGTCGCAAGATATTGCGTCGGTCATGGTTGCTGCCGGTGCCATCACGGTGTTCTTGATGCCGTTGCTCGCGCAGCTCTTCTACCGCGTGGTCGACGCCGCGCCGGTCGCCGCCGTGGCAGAAGTTGCCGAGCATCCATCCGATGCGCTCGACATCCTGCGCGCCCATCACGATTTGGCGAGCCTGCTCGCACGTGAGCACGAGCTGCTGACTTCGCATGGCCATGGTCGCGTATTCGAGGGCTTGCCTACGCTCGATACGATTGCCGAGCGTCTTTCCGCCGAGGCGGCGAGCGGCCACATCGATGCCCGCATCGTGGACGCGGCGCATCTTCTTGCCGATAAGACCTATGGTGATGAGGTCGACCCGTCCGAGCTGACCCCGCGCGAGCGTCGCCGCCTGGAGCGCGCCAAGCTCGCCGTGCGCGAATACCGCCGCCGCATGCTGGAGCTCTATGCAAGAGAAGAAGCCGAGGACGACGACGGCAAGTAGTCGATACTCTCTCGGGGAAGCCGCGTCCCGCTTTGAAGGCTCGGAACGGGATGTGGTTTCCGAAACGGGGGCCGTTGGGAAACTGTGTCCCGGAATGGGCGCTCAGAGTGGGATGCAGTTTCCGCGAGAGACCCGTTGCGGAAACGGTATCCCAGAATCGGCGTTCAAAACGGGGCGCTCTTTCCGAAACATGGCCCCGAGGGAAGCTGCGTCCCGGTCTGAGTCGGGACTGCGGGACACAGCTTCCCTTTCAAACAGAAGAAGGCGCGCTGCCTGCAGTTGATGCAGACGGCGCGCCTTCTTTGTTGGACTATGTTGAGGCTGGGAGCTGAGGCTTGTGGTCCCTTAAGAGCGGGCGGCTCCGTCGACGGGGAGCACGGCGCCCGTGACGTAGGAGGACATGTCGCTCGCCAGGAAAACAAAGGCGTTGGCGACATCCTCGGGCTCGCCCATGCGACCCAGCGGAATGGTGGCGACGATGGGCTTAATAACCTCTTCGGGCAGGTTGGCGACCATATCGGTCTTGGTTACGCCAGGCGCGACGGCGTTGACGCGGATGCCCATGGGGGCGAGCTCGCGCGAGAGCGACTGGACCATACCGTTGACGGCAAACTTGGACGTGGGATAGCCAACGCCGGAGGGCTGACCGTACTTGGCGACCATCGAACTCGTGGTGGTGATGGTGCCGCCATGACCTGCCTCGGTCATGATCTTGGCGGCTGCCTGGTGGCCATTAAAGACGGCGACGACGTTGAGGTCCATAACCTTAGCGAACTCCTCGGCCGTGTAGTCCAAAAGGGGTGAGCGCTGGGAGATGCCGGCATTGTTGACGACTGTATCCAAACCGCCCATATCGGCTGCAGCCTGGGTAAAGGCCTCGGTCACGGCCTCGAGCGAGGTGAGGTCGCAGGAGCGGCCCCAGACCTTGGCGTCGGGATAGGCGGCCGCCAACTTCTCAACGGCCGCGTCGGCAGTCTCCTGGCGTGAGCCAAAGACGGTGACGGCAGCGCCTTCCTCGATAAAACGGCAGGCGATCGCATAGCCGATACCGCGCGTGCCTCCGGTGATGATTGTTTTCTTGCCCTCGAGCAACATGGTGCTTCCTCTCATCGCGGGCGGACATTCGCAG
>WGSR01000043.1 GCA_014871545.1 Collinsella sp.
GCGAACGGCGACGCTTGGTCGTCGTGGTGCCGCACATGGTGTTGAGCGTGCGCTCCAGCTGGGTAATCTGATGGCGATGGGCTTTGAGCTTCTGCGTCACCGAGGCCAGCGCCGCCGTCGCCGGATTGAGCTTGGTCACCGTCAGGCCCGTGGTGCGGGCAATTTTTTCCATGTACTCCTTGCGCTCGTACTCGCGAAGCTTATGGCATTTGAGGCTCTTGGGGTCGACCACCAAGCCCATACCCGTGCCGGACCACTCCTCGGCCTTCGCAATCGCCTCGCCCAGAATGTCCTCGCCGCCGGTGTTGCGGCATTTATCGCACACGCCCAACGGCAGGTACACACTCACGTTGGGATAGTCGGCCAGTACCGAAAACCAAGTCTCTGCCGTAATATCGCCCACGCAGGCAACAACGACCTCATTTTCGCGCGGCATGCGCTTGAGGGCGCGCGTGCAGGTGACGTAGGCGGTCTCGTGGCTTGTAGCAGCAGAGACGATATCGTCATACAGGTTTTTGGGCGCCAGGCGCGGCGAGATGATTGCCTCGGTCGGACAGGCAGCGGCGCACAGGCCGCACTTGCGACAGGAGTCGAGGATCTCGATGGAGTCTTCCTCGACCTCGATAGCGTTGACCGGGCACACGTCCATGCACGCGGTGCAGCCGCTTTTTTCGTTTTTGCAGGTCAAGCACGGAATGGTGTTGCCGCGCGGGCGCTCCTTGTAGTCGGCAGGATTCCACTGCGGCGCCGATGGATCGAGTGCATCGGTCACGCCGCCAAGCGGGTTTTTAAGAAAGTCGAAACCCTTGCTGATCTCGATAATGTCATCAAACAGATCGTGTTCCTGCGCCATGCGCGGCCCCTCCCTGAGCAGTGCAAACAAGCAAAAGATAATGATACGCTATCGGCCCACGCCTCGGGCAAATTACATGCGGAGCATCTTTGCGGCAAATAGCCTATGGCCTATCGCCGCCTCGATTGCACAAGGTCAATCAAGCGCCAAGCTATGCCTCGCACATGAGCTGCACGAGCTTTTGTTTGGTCACCTTGGCCTGCTCGTTGGCCATATTGCGCTCGTTTCTAAAGACCGCATTTGCAACACCTTGCAGGTCGACATCGGAAATCTCGCTGCACGGACCGTCATAAATCTTAAAGAACGGCTCGCTTAGATCTTCGCCCAGAAATCCATCGACGATCTGCTTGCACAGCCGATCCTCGGTGCCCTGGTCAAACAAGACATAAGCAGCGCAGCCCAACCATGACAAATACCTGCCCTGACGCGAAAGTTCGCCCGGCCCCTGAACATACCGGCCGGGACCGCCATAAACCATGGGAAGCGCCATACGAGAATCCGCCCTTCATCAAACAACGATTGGTGCAAAGTAACTTGCCCCCTGCACCAACTTGTGCATTGGAGACAGACCACTTTGCACCATAGTAAAAAGGGGCAAAGTCATCTGCTGGCTTTGCCCCTTCCTTAGCTTGATTTACTCATCCATGAGATAGTAGTGGCCCAGCGCGTCGGCACCCAGGATGGCGTTTGCGACCATCTCGGGCGTCACCTCAAACGGCATGTTGCACATGGTGTCATCGGGCGCGCAGGCGGCCTCGGCAACAATCATGGCCTGCTCGCGCGTAAGCTCGGCAACGCCAAGTTCCTTCATCGTGACCGGCAGGCCCAGCTCAATGCAGAAGCCCAAGACTTCCTCGAGCTTCTCGGTCGGGGCATCCTCGAGTACCAGCTGGACGATGGTGCCAAAGGCGACCTTCTCGCCGTGATACATGCCGTGGCACTCGGGCAGCATCGTCAGGCCATTGTGGATGGCATGAGCAGCAGCAAGGCCCGAGCTCTCAAAGCCAATGCCGGAGAGCAGCGTGTTGGCCTCAATGATGTGCTCGACGGCAGGCGTGAGCGCACCCTTCTCCAGCGCGACCTTGGCCTTGACGCCATCGGCCATAAGCGTCTCGTAGCAGAGCTTGGCGAGCGCCAGGCCGGCCATGCCGCCCTTGCCGCCGGCGCAAGTGCCGCCGTCGGCATCATGCGTCGCCTGGGCCTCAAAGTAGGTTGCGAGCGCATCGCCCATGCCGGAAACCGTCAGGCGCACCGGGCTCGCCGCGATAACCGTCGTATCCATCAGGACAATATTGGGGTTTGCCTTAAGGAAGAGATACTTGTCGAACTGGCCGTCGTCGGTGTAGAGCACCGAAAGTGCCGAGCACGGAGCATCGGTCGAAGCAATGGTGGGGCAAATGATGACCGGGGACTCCAGGTAGTAGGCAACGGCCTTCGCGGTGTCGAGGATCTTGCCGCCACCGACGCCGACGATGATGTCGCAACCGTTGTCGCGAGCGAGCGCAACCAGACGATCGACCTCGCCCTTGGAGCACTCGCCGTTAAAGTCCTCAAACAGCAACTCGGCCTTGGTCTCGGCAAAGCCGCCCTCGATCTTGGCACCGACGCGCTTCTTGCCCGAAGGCGTCACGATGACAAGGGCCTTAGCGCCGAGCGGCTCAACATAGGAGCCAAGCTTGGCGAGCTCGTCCGGGCCCTGGATATACTTGCTGGGGCTATTGAAAATTGCAGCCATAACTATCCCATTCTCTAAAAAAGAAAGGGCTCCGTACAGATACGCGCGGAGCCCCTCGTTACGATAACAAGAGTCGATTAGAAATCGATGTCGGTGTCGTAGTAGCAGGCCTTGAGGATCTTCTCGAAGTCGGCAGCCTTGGTCTCACGCGGGTTCTCGGGCGTGCAGGCGTCCTGCTCGGCGTTCGCGGCGATCTCGGGCAGCTTGGCAAGGAACTCCTCCTCGGAAACCATCTGCGGGTTCTCGGCGTCGACCTTCACGCCACCATTCGCGTAATCCTTGATGGACTGCGGAATGTTGAGCTGGTCGTTGAGGTCGCGAATCTTCTGGACGAGTGCAGCGATGAGCTCCTCGTTGGTCTCGCCGGGAAGGTGCAGGATCTCCTTGGCCACGTAAGCGTAACGCTCGGCAGCACGCGGGTCCTTGGAGTTCCACTGGATGACCTTGCCCAGGTACATGGCGTTAGCTGCACCGTGGATGATGTGGCCGTTCTCGAAGGCAGCACCGGTCTTGTGAGCCATGGAGTGAACGATGCCGAGCAGGCCCGAGGAGAAGGCGATACCGGCGATGCACTGAGCCTCGTGCATGTGCTGACGGGCCTCATGGTCGCCAGCATAGGACTTGGGCAGCCACTCGACGATCTCGCGGATGCCGTGCAGAGCGTTGGCGTCGGTGAACATAGAGGCGAAGGTGGAAACGTAGGCCTCCATGCAGTGGGTCAGAGCATCCATGCCGGTGTGAGCGCACAGCTTGGCGGGCATGGTGTAGGTGAGCTCGGGGTCGACGATGGCGACATCAGGGGTGATGTTGAAGTCGGCCAGCGGGTACTTGATGCCCTTGGCGTAGTCGGTGATGACGGAGAAGGCAGTAACCTCGGTCGCGGTACCGGAGGTAGAGGAGATGGCGCAGAAATGAGCCTTCTGACGCAGCTCGGGGAAGCTGAACGGCTGGATGATGTTATCGAAGGACTCCTCGGGATACTCGTAGAAGACCCACATGGCCTTAGCGGCATCGATGGGCGAGCCGCCGCCGATGGCGATAATCCAGTCGGGCTCGAACTCGCGCATGGCCTCGGCGCCCTTCATGACCGTCTCGATGGACGGGTCGGACTCGACGCCCTCGAACAGCTTGACCTCGAAACCGCCTTCCTTAAGGTCGGCCTCAACGTCCTGCAGGAACCCGCCGCGGCGCATAGAGCTGCCGCCAGAAACGATGATGGCCTTCTTGCCCTTGAGGTTCTTCACCTCGTGGCGAGCGCCCTCACCAAAGTACAGATCGCGAGGATTGGTAAAACGTCCCATACTGTGCCTCCTAAACAAGCCCCTCTTAGACTTGCGTATATAACGGAGCACCCGATTGGCTCCGTTAGGACCGGTTTGCGCGTTGCCGGCGATGACAACGCACGACGTCTGAACGTCTCAACGCTCATACAAACACTATTTTACCGTTCTGGTTGGTCAGTTATTCACCTAAAGCCGCCAATGATGAAACGTTTTTTCTATCCCTGAAGACCCTTGTGCGGCATTCATACTCCCAAGCTGGGCAAACGTTTTATCAAGGTTGACTACATACCCCGAGCAGGACTGCGCCCCTCCAAAATATGCACCGTTCGCCGCCAAAAATCGACCGTTTGCGGCACCGTGATACCACTCGGTCGTCCAAGGTGCCGACATTTGTGCGACATCCGTCTTCGTGGTGCAAAGGTGCAAGTCCAAGTGCGGCACCCCCGGTGTGCCACATGCGGGTAAACTAGAACCTTATATAGAGACATTTGAACCCTAACCGCAGCAAAGGAGGCCCCATGGCATTCGATCCCATTCAAGAGGATTGCCATCGCCTCGTTCTTGAGGCCTTGCGCCGCGACAATATCCCGCTCACCGACGCTGCCGCCGTAGAGCGTCTGATGGAACAATTCACCCGCAACCCCGCACCGCTCATCGTGCACGACCGCGACCGCGCCGGGCATCTGATTGCCAAGGTGGTCGAGGCCGTCGACTACCGCATTCCCTTTATCCCTGACGATGCCCAGGCAGAGCAGGAAGAGGCAGCTGCCGAGAACATGCTCCGCGAGGCGGCCGCACTCGATCCGGCCAACTGGGATGCCCAGCGCATGCTGACGGCACTCACCGCCGAATCCAACGAGGAATACTTGCAGTATCTGGTGTCCAAGTGCGACGAGGTGGAGCACGATCTGGCGCTCAAGATCGCCTCGGCGCAGGACCCCTACGAGCGCGAGGCCGCAGGCGACCTTATGCGCCGCCCCTACCTGCGCTGGCTTGCCGCCCTTGCGTCACGCGCCCTCATTAGCGGACGCTACCGCATGTCGCTCGAAGCCGCAAACCGCAGCCTGGACTTTGCGCCCAACGACCCCGCTGGTGTCCGCCACACCGCGATGCTCGCCATGGCAAAGCTCGAATACCCCGCCGGGGAGCTCAAGCGATTTCGCTCTGCCCACTCCGTACCCTATCTCGCGAATACCCCGCTGCGCCGCCGCCCCAAAGATGCGGAGCGTGACTTGGACCCGTGGACGCTCATCGCGCTGATGAGCGCTGCCTGGCGCGAGCTGGACTACGAGGGTGCCGAACACTACCTGCGTATCCTTGCGCGCTCATGTCCGCACGCGGCCGAGGCGCTCTACTTCCAAACCGAGTTTCCCGATGGCGTCTATGCCCGCGTCAACGTGGGTGCAGGATCCACCGACGAGCTCGTCCTTGCACTGTCCGAGGCGACGCCGGTACTGCAGGAGGGCCTGGGCGCTCCCGACAACGCCAGCTTCGCCGCCTGGGTCGCCACCAACGACATCGTGCGTTCCCAAATCGATGAGCGCATCCTGCGTGCAGCCGAGCAGGGGCTTCCATTTAAGGGAGGGGACCTCTAATGGATCCGAGCGTCTACATCCCCGCCTACTTGGAGCGCACCTATCTGGCATCGCACCCCGAGCTCACCGATGCAGCACGCGAGCTTGTCCATAACGACGTGAGCGTCAACCCTCATAAGTATGCGCAGACCGAACATGCCCAAGCGCTGCTGTCCTATGCCGGCGTTCATCGCCACCTGCTCGACGAGCTCCATCGCATCGAGGACATGGGCAGCGACGAGGAGTTTGAGCAGACGCGCAACCGCCTGTTCGACGACATGCGCGATGAGCTGCTCAAGATCGTCCGCGTCGACGCGCTAGCCGTCGACGCGCAGCTGCTCGCCATCATTTTGGCGGACACGCCCGTCGACGCCTGCCTGGGCGACCTGATGAAGCTCGAGGCGACCACGGCCGATTACCTGCAGCAAAGCGTGCCCGGGTTCGACATGGAAGCCCCGCACTACTGGGCCAACAATGTTTTGGCCGATGGTGTCACCGCAGCAGACCTTACCGTGAGCGAGCCGGCTCTTATCGGGTGGCTCCACACGCTCGAGGCCATCTCGCAGCTGTGCATGGCGAGCGCCCGCTACCGTGCTGCCGCCAACTACGCCCGCCGCGTCCTTAAGGCGGAAGGCTACCCTACCCGAGCCGCAGGCACCGTGCTGCTCGCCCTCGCTCGCCTGGAAGACCAGGACGGCTTTTTTGCCCTGGCCCACCAGCTCGAAGAAGAGATCGGGGCTGACGCGCTCGAGAACTCCCCTTGGTATCTGCTCGCCCGCACGATTCTGCTGTTCAAAACAAACAAGATGCGCCCGGCGACACGCGCGCTGCGTGAGTTTGCCAACCGTTGCGAGGGCGGTGCGTTCTTCTTACTGAACCCCATGTACCAGACGCCGTACCTTCCCTGCCGGCCCGAGCCACACGATCCCTGGGATCTTTCGCACCAGGCCGTTTGGGAAGCGGACGGTATTATCTCGGACACTCCCGACTTTGCCCCCTGGGCCAATGCCTGCGAAGACGTGTCGCAGCTTGCCCAGGAATTTGCGCGCCGCTACGGTTTTTAGTGACGCACTCGACCCGACCATGTCGTTTACGTTAGGAACGGTTTCATGAACCTCCGCTCATCTCTTGCCTGCACCTCGAGCGATATCGCCCGCTGGGGGCTGCGCTCCGTCCTCAAACGCCAGGGCGGCGTACTCCCCGGCCGCATCGCCATGAAGATCGACCCCGAGCTGCTAAGCGACCTCGCGGGCCTTGTCGACCGCAGCGTGGTGATCACCGGCACCAACGGCAAGACCACCACCTCCAACCTCATCGCCGACGCCGTTGCCGCCAGCGGCGCCACCGTGGTATGCAACCGCGCCGGCAACAACATGGAGCCCGGCGTGGTGGGTGCACTGCTCGAGGCGCGCAGCGGCCTCAAGCGAGCCGGCGGCAAGCGCATGGGCGTTTTTGAATGCGATGAGCTCTACACCGTGCGCGTTCTGCCCAAGCTCAAGCCGACGTACTTTGTGCTGCTCAACCTGTTCCGCGACCAGCTGGACCGCTACGGCGAGATCGACCACACCCAGGACGTCATCGCCCACGCGCTGGAGCTTTCGCCGGCAACGACGCTCATCTATAACGCCGACGATCCGCTGTGCGCCTCGATCGCCGCACGCGTCCCCAATATGAGCATCGCCTTTGGCATCGACGGTGCCACGGGCACCGAGTCCGATCGCATTAGCGACTCGCGTTTTTGCTCGCAGTGCAACGCTCCGCTGGAGTACGACTATGTGCAGTACGGCCAGCTCGGAGCCTATCATTGTCCTTCGTGCGGTTGGAGTCGTCCCGCGCTGGTCCGTCGTGTGACGGACGTTGATCTCACCTGCAGCGGCTACGGCTTTGACCTGAACTTTGGACCCGATACCGACGCACCTGCAACGCACATCGCCACGCGCTACAACGGCCTGTACATGGTCTACAACGTTGCCGCCGCCTTCTTTGCGGCGCGCGAGTTGGGCGTGGACACGGCGCATCTGCAGCCCACGCTCGATGCCTACGTGCCCGCCGGCGGACGCATGAGCCGCTGGGATATCGCCGGCCGCACCGTCGAGGCCAACCTGGCTAAGAATCCCGTGGGCTTCGATCGCCAGATTCAGTCCATTAAGACGGCGGGCGGCAGGCTCTGCGCTTTCTTCCTCAACGACAACGATGCCGACGGCCACGATGTCTCGTGGATCTACGACGTCGACTTCGAGCGCATCGCCGACACACCGGGGCTTGTCGCCTTTGCCGGAGGCACGCGTGCGCACGACATGCAGGTACGCCTCAAGTACGCCGGCATCGATGCCGCGATTATCTCGGACGTCGCGCAGGCAATTGGCGCCGTGGCAGACGAGGCTGCCGGCGACACTTTCTACGCCGTCGCTAACTACACGGCCTTCCCGCCGCTGGTCAAAGAACTCGACGGGCTGAAGGGTGCCACCGCCGACGCTGTTGCCGGGCGCGCCGTAGCCCGTGCCGACGGCAGCGCTCTTCCTGTCGGCATCGTACCAGTCGAGCTTTCGCGCCCGCTGCGCATCGTCTACCTGTATCCCGACGCCCTTAACCTCTACGGCGACGGCGGCAACGTTATCGCGCTCGAGCGCCGTTGCGCCTGGCGTGGCATTCCCGTGCGCGTGGACGAGGTCCGTATGGGCGAAACGCTTGATTTGGCCGATGCCGATATCGTCATGATGGGTGGCGGCTCCGACCGCGACCAGCTAGCCGTGGCACACGAGCTGCTCGCCCAAAAAGACAAGGTCGCGGCCTATGTTGAGGATGGCGGCTCGCTGCTTGCCATCTGTGGCAGTTATCAGCTGCTCGGCCGTTCGTACTATATGGGCGAGGATCGCATTGAGGGTCTGGGGGTCATTGCCGCCGAAACCGTGCGCGGCTCCGATCGCCTGATCGGCAACGTAGCCGTCAAAACCGATCTGGCACCTGAGCCCTTTGTGGGATTCGAGAACCATGGAGGTCGCACCCTGCTCGACGCGGAGGCAACGCCGCTCGGAACGTCCGTCGTCGCGGGCACCGGCAACAACGGCGACGATGGCCTTGAGGGTCTGATCTACAAGGGCGTCATCGGCACGTACCTGCACGGGCCGGCGCTGCCCAAAAACCCCGAACTCGCCGACTGGCTGATCGCCCATGCCCTCGAGCGCCGCGGCGATGCGCAGGCCACGGCCCTGCTGCCGCTCAAAACCCTCGACGACACCTACGAGCACGCCGCCCACGACGCCGCCATGAAGCTCCTCCCCTAGCACCTCACCACCACAAAGGGGACAGGCACCTTTGTGGTGGTTTTGACCCATCCCAGCGATTTGTCACAATCTGTAACATCTAGACCGTTAAAAGTCGTCTTACTGTTACAGAATGAGATGTTCGTCCCGACGCCCGCCTTTTGTCTCGATCTGTAACAGATAGAGCCGATTTGCCCGCCCAGATGTTACAGATTGAGATATTTGAAGATCGGGATAGAGAGCCAGCTCCTATGTGGTGGTTTTCCAGTTTGCCAACGATATACGCGCCGGCAAAAAAGTCTGCTATACTCTTTCCCGCTGTCCCCATCGTCTAGCGGCCAAGGACGCCACCCTTTCAAGGTGGATATCGCGGGTTCGAATCCCGCTGGGGGCACCATTTAAATTAAGAAGCCCGTTACCCCCGCGGTGACGGGCTTTTTGCTACCGATATGCCGGGATTCGAACCCGGCAGGGTGCGGATCCCGGCATCATCGCAAGGCCTGTGGTCAAAAAATGGCAAATATGAGTACTGTTACCATTTTAGTTACAGAGATTTCATGCCTTCAGAAGGCGATTTAGCCGTCAGGCGTCCTACGGCGGAAAAATTGCAGACGTTTATCGGCTAAGTACTTGGGCATATGTTGCGTAACACTACATATTTTGCAAATAAATAATGTTACAGGACTTGTGACAGTACTCATATTTGACGTTTTTTGCCCATAGCCCTTTATACCTAGGCAAATCGGCGGCAAAACGGGCTTCAAAGCGTCCTTCGCAAACAAAAACCGGGGCCCGCATGATGCGGGCCCCGGCTCAATACCGTGACGATATGTCAGTTACGCCCTACACGTAGAACAGGATGTCGTCGTAGGTCGGGACCGGCCAGTAGTCGGCTGCCACGATCTCCTCCATGGCGTCCACGGCGGCACGCAGCGCATCCATAGCGGGAACGACCTCGTGCGCGTACACGTTGGCCTGCTCCTGGCCATCG
>WGSR01000044.1 GCA_014871545.1 Collinsella sp.
AGGCCCTCGCGGCCTAGTCGCTATTTAGGGCGTCCAAGATTTGGGGCGCAGTTCAGTGCGAGCTGCAGGGTCTTTTGTCAAGTGACGGATCGCTTGTGGAGCCGCGCTCCATTTTGCTCGTTAGCCTTCCTTGCGGACTTTTTGCAGGTAGCGGTAGACGCTGGGCTCCGAGATGCCCAGCGCGGTGGCGGCGCAGGCCACGGCACCCTTGAGCATGAACACCCCGTTGCCGTTGAGGTGGCGAATGACGTCCACGCGGTCGCTTTGACCAAGCGACGTCACATCCAGCCCGCGAGCGCTCAGCAGCTCGGCAATGCTGCGGTCGATGAGCTCCTGTGTGGACTCCGAAAGGCTTTCGACCTCGATAGGGGCGGGCTCCGTGCGCGTCGGCGCCGCGTCGAAGCACGCCATGAGCTGCTGCGCCATGGCGTTGATGGAGCGCACGGTCGAGAGGTCGGTGTTGACGCAGAGCATACCGACGATCTCGTCATTCTCGCGGATAAAGTACGTCGCTGACTCCAACGTCTTGCCGCCGGCACCGCGCCCCTCGTAGCCCGTAATAAACGGCAGGTCGCGATACTTGGCGTCGTGCATGATCTTGAGTGCCAGATCGGTGGCGGGACCGCCGACCTTGCGGCCGCTCACGATGCCGTTGCGAATATCGACGATGGCGTGGTCGGGATCCGAGAAATCGTGCAGCACGATTTCGCTGTTTTTGCCGAGTATCTGCTCCAGAAAATCGACCATCGGCAAAAAGCGACGTACGGTCTCGTTCACGGGCAACTCCTTTGGGTGAAATCGGAAATGTTCATAACAATTTTTTCTCATGGTAACACGCTGCCCATCATCTCGTATATCCGCAGGTACATTGCGTAATGCAGACGAACGGTAGGAATTTAGCGGTAAACGGTTGACCAAAAGAAAAGTTAGATGGTATTTTGACCAGACACTTTCCTGACCTGCGGAAATGCGTTATTTCAGCTGAAGAATAGTCTGATAACAAAAAATTATTATTGAGAATGAGAATCATCTTTAATACGATATGCAATGAAGGCACAACCTCAACCCCGCACTGCGTCACAATAGAGCGTTAGATGCGAAAACAACTACTTCGAGGATTGGTGGTCAAATGACCCAGGAGACGGTTACGAACGGCACTGAAGCCCTGTTCACTCGCGAAGGCATGCCTCCCGTTAAGGAAATGATCCCGTGTGCCCTTCAGCACGTACTGGCATCGTTTGCCGGCATCATTACCCCGGCGGTCATCATGGCCGGCGTCTACGGCTTTAATAGCCAGCAGAGCACCGACATCATCCAGGTCGCCCTCATTCTTTCGGCGATCGATACGGCCCTTCAGGCCTTCGCTCCCTTCCGTCGCATCGGCGGCGGCCTGCCCATCGTCATGGGCGTTTCGTTCGCGTTCCTGCCGGCCCTGCAGGCCATGGGTGCCTCGGGCTTTAGCTTTGGTGCGCTGCTGGGTGGCGAGATCGTCGGCGGCGCCGTCGCGGTTCTCTTTGGTCTGGCCTACAGCAAGATCAAGTGGCTGTTCCCGCCCGTCGTGACCGGTACGGTCATCTTCTCCATCGGCGTTTCGCTGTATCCCACGGCCGTCAAGTATATGGCCGGCGGTATGGGTACGCCGCTGTGGGGCACCCCGCAGGCCTGGTGCGTCGCTCTTATCACCTTCGCCGTGGTCTTTGCGCTCGCCAACTTTGGCAAGGGCACGCTCAAGCTGGGCTCTGTGTTTTTTGGCATGATCGTCGGCATGATCGTCTCCATCCCCTTTGGCATGATCGACTTCTCCAGCGTCGCCACCGCTCAGGTCTTCGCCCTTCCCAAGCTCATGCCCTACGCGCTCGAGTTTGATCCCGAGGTCTGCATTACCCTCGCCGTCGTGTTCCCCATGGTCGCCATCCAGGTTATCGGTGACGTCTCCGCCGCCTGCCTGGGCTCCATCGACCGTATGCCCACCGAGCGCGAGCTCTCCGGCGCTATCGTGTCCCAGGGTCTCACCTCTATGGTCGGCGGCCTGCTTGGCGGTCTTCCCACCAGCGCCCTTGGCCAAAACGTGGGCATCATCTGCTCCAACAAGGTCGTCAACAAGTGGGTCTTTGTGATCATCGCGGCCGTCTTTGCCATCGCCGGCCTGTTCCCGCAGCTCTCTGCCGTCCTTTCCGCTATCCCGCAGCCCGTCATCGGCGGCGCGACCGTCGGCGTCTTTGGCACCATCACCATGAACGGCGTGCGCATGTTCACCCGCGAGGGCCTCACGCAGCGCACTACCACCATCGTCGGTACCTCCGCCGTCTTTGGCCTGGGTATCTGGATGGCCAGCGGTTGCCTTGCCGGTGAGGGTATGCCCACCTGGGTGCCCACCGTCATCGGCTCCAATGCCGTAACCCCCACCGCCATCATGGCCATTGTCCTTAACCTGATCCTTCCGCAGACGCCGGTCGTGGCTCAGCACATCGATGCTGCCAAGGACGCTGCCGTGGATCTGGTCTTGCCCGAGAGCAAGAAGTAACCAATTCGGTGCTATTCGTCGGCGGGCGCATCGCCTCGTCCGCCGACGTCATGCGGTGCCAAGCCGCACTTCAAAGGGTTTGTCCCTTTGGTGAAGCGTTGACGGGAGAGGGCCCGTTTCCGGTGTAGGCCGGCGCTTCGCACTCCGCCATGTCAGAGGTGTCAAACCCCGCCCCTGATGTTGAAGGGAGCATTTATGCTTCTGGTCGCTAACGGTTCCGTCTTTACCCGCAATGCTCAGGCCCCGTTCATTCCAAACGGTGCGGTCGCCATTGACGGAGATACGATCGTCGAAGTAGGTCCCGAGTGCGAGCTCAAGGCCAAGTACCCGGATGCCGAGTACGTCGATGCCCAGGGCAACCTCATCATGCCCGGACTCATCAACTGCCACACCCACATCTACTCGGGTCTGGCCCGCGGCCTTGCCATTAAGGGCTGCAACCCCACCAACTTCCTGGAGAATCTCGAGCAGCAGTGGTGGAAGATCGACGACAATCTGACGCTCGACGGCACCAAGGCAAGCGCCTATGCCACGATTCTGGACTCCATTCGCGATGGTGTCACCACGATCTTCGACCACCACGCGAGCTTCTGCGAGATCCCGGGAAGCCTCTTTACCATTAAGGATGCAGCTCAGGAGCTGGGCATGCGTTCGTGCCTGTGCTACGAGGTCTCCGATCGCCGCGGCCAGGAAAAATGCAACCAGGCCATTGCCGAGAACGCCGAATTTGCCCAGTGGGCCGCCAAGGAGCGTCGCGATAACGACAACCATATGATCGCCGCCATGTTTGGCGGACATGCCACCTTTACGCTTTCGGACGAGACCATGGATAAGATGGCCGAGGCCAACAACGGCCTGACCGGCTTCCACATCCATGTGTGCGAGGGCATGAACGACGTGTGGGATTCCCGCCTCAACCGCGGCGGCATCAGCCCCGTCGAGCGCCTGCTGCAGCACAACCTGCTGGGTCCCGACACCATGCTGGGTCACTGCATCCACGTGACGCCTGCCGAGATGGATATCGTCAAGGAGTCCGGTACCTGGCTCGTCAACAACCCCGAATCCAATATGGGCAACGCCGTGGGCTGCGCCCCCGTGCTCGAGTTCTTCCGCCGCGGCATCCCCGTGTGCATGGGCACCGATGCCTACACCCACGATATGCTCGAGAGCCTTAAGGTCTTCCTGATCATTCAGCGCCACAACGCCGCCATGCCCAACGTGGGCTGGTGCGAGGCCATGACCATGCTGTTCGAGAACAACGCCAAGATGGCGAGCAAGTACTTCGATCGCAAGCTCGGTGTGCTCGAGGCCGGCGCTGCCGCCGACGTCATCGTCATGGACTACAAGCCCTTTACGCCGCTGAGCGAGGAGAATATCGACGGCCACATGCTCTTTGGCATGATGGGCAAAAACTGCCGCACTACCATCATCAACGGCCGCGTCCTGTACAAGGATCGCGAGTTCGTTGGGATTGATGAGGAAAAGATCAACGCGTGGACCATGGCTGAGTCCAAGAAGCTCTGGAGCACGCTCAACGATCGCGTGTACTAATTCCAATCGGAGATTCGCGCGCGTCGGATGTTTCGCCGCATCCGGCGCGCGCATAGGCGGCCTCCGCGGGGTCGCCGGCGCTGTGCTAGCGCTATACCGTATTTGCGCCCGCCGCGCGGTCTCGCCGGGCGTTACAGAGAGGAGCTCATTATGAGCGACATCATGAGGCCGATCCCGTTTTCGCAGCTGATGAACTGGATCATCGAGGAGCACAAGACTCAGGGCGCCGTCTTTGGCGTGCGCAAGATGGTCACGACCAACCAGGAGGGTGCGCTTCCCATTTTTGACGAGCGCATCGAGACTCCGTTTGGCCCGGCCGCCGGTCCCAATACGCAGCTGGCCCAGAACATCGTGGCATCCTACGTGGCCGGCTCCCGCTTCTTTGAGCTCAAGACCGTTCAGGTTATGGACGGCGAGGAGCTCTCCAAGTGTGTGAACAAGCCCTGCATTGTGGCGCAGGACGAGTGCTACAACTGCGAGTGGTCGACCGAGCTCGAGGTTCCGCAGGCCTTTGCCGAGTACGTGAAGGCATGGTTTGCCTGCCACCTGATCGCTCGCGAGTACGGTCTGGGCAGCCCGGACGGCTTTGTCTTCAACATGTCGGTGGGCTATGACCTCGAGGGTATTAAGAGCCCCAAGGTCGATGCCTACATCGAGGGCATGAAGGACGCCAGCGGCTCCGACGTCTGGAACGAGTGCCGCACGTGGGCGCTCGCCAACCTGGACAAGTTTGAGCATGTCGATGCCGCGTTTGTCGAGTCCATCCCGGCGCGCGTCTCCAACTCCATTACCGAGTCCACGCTGCATGGCTGCCCGCCCGCCGAGATCGAGCGCATCGCGACCTACCTCATCACCGAGAAGGGCCTCAACACCTACATCAAGTGCAACCCCACACTGCTGGGCTATGAGTTTGCCCGCCAGCGTCTGAACGAGCTGGGCTTTGACTACATCGTCTTCGATGACACGCACTTCCGCGAGGACCTGCAGTGGGCCGATGCCGTGCCCATGTTCGAGCGCCTGATTGCCCTGTGCGCCGAGCGCGGCCTGGAGTTTGGCGTCAAGCTGACCAACACGTTCCCCGTCGACGTGACGAGAAACGAGCTGCCCTCCACCGAGATGTACATGTCCGGCCGTTCGCTGTTCTCGCTGACCATCGAGGCTGCCCGCCGCATTACCGAGCAGTTTGATGGCAAGCTGCGCATCAGCTACTCCGGCGGCGCCACGGTCTACAACATCCGTGCTCTGTACGATGCCGGCATTTGGCCCGTTACCTTGGCGACCGACGTGCTCAAGCCCGGTGGCTACGAGCGCTTTAGCCAGATGGCAGGCGAGTTTACCGACCTGGATGGTAAGCCGTTCGCGGGCGTCTCTCTCGAGGCCGTGACCGCGATTCAGGCCGAGTCGCTCACCAACCCGCTCTACAAGAAGCCGCTGCGCCCGCTGCCCGACCGCAAGGTCGCCGGCAAGAGCCCACTTTCCGACTGCTTTACCACGCCATGCCGCACGAGCTGCCCCATCCAGCAGGATATTCCCGCCTACCTGGCGGCTGTTGACGAGGGCCGCTACGAGGACGCACTCAACATCATCATCGAGCGCAACGCCCTGCCGTTCATTACCGGCACCATCTGCCCGCATCCCTGCGGCCGTGCCTGCGAGCGTGCATTTTACGAGCCCGAGGGCGCCCAGATTCGCGCCAGCAAGCTCAAGGCCGCCCGCGAGGCCATGACCGCCGTGCTGCCCAAGCTGCGCGCCCAGGCCATTGCCAACGACGGCGAGCACAACGTTGCCGTTATCGGTGGCGGCCCGGCCGGTCTGGCGACGGCGTTCTTCCTGACGCGTGCCGGCGTGCCCGTCACTATCTTTGAGGCCCGCGATTCGCTCGGCGGCGTGGTCCGCCACGTGATCCCCGAGTTCCGTATTGCGAGCGACGATATCTCCCACGATGCCGAGCTCTGCCTGGCCTTTGGCGCCAAGGTGCAGCTCAACGCTCGCGTGGATTCCATTGAAGAGCTCAAGGCCCAGGGCTTTACCGACGTGGTCGTGGCCACCGGTGCCTGGATGCCCGGCTCTGCGGGCTTGGGCGAGGGTGCCGAGCTCGACGTGCTGGAGTTCCTCGAGACCGCCAAGAAGGGCGAGAAGCTCGAGCTGGGCGAGGACGTCGTGGTCATCGGCGCCGGTAACACCGCCATGGATGCTGCCCGCGTGGCCAAGCGCCTGGCTGGTGTGAAGAACGTGCGCCTGGTGTATCGCCGCACCAAGAAGCAGATGCCCGCCGACGAGGAAGAGCTTGATCTTGCTCTTGCCGACGGCGTTGAGTTCTGCGAGCTGCTGGCGCCCAAGGCACTCAACGGCGCCGTGCTGACCTGCGACGTTATGGAGCTTGGCGAGCCGGATGCAAGCGGCCGTCGCAGCCCCGTCGCCACGGGCGAGACCGTCGAGCTTCCCGCCACCACGGTGATCTGCGCCGTGGGCGAGGGCATCGATGCCAGCCTGTACGATGCTGTGGGCGTCGAGCACGACCGTCGCGGCCGCCTTGCCGCCACCTCCACCGGCGTCGAGGGCGTCTGGGCTGCAGGCGATTGCCGTCGCGGTCCGGCCACCGTGGTCGAGGCTATTGCCGACGCCGCCGAAGTCGCCCGCGCCATCGCCGGCGTGGACTTTAACAAGTACGCCGACTGCAACGAGCAGGCCGGTCGCGAGGACACCTGCTACGAGCGCAAGGGGTCGCTGTGCCGCGACAAGCGCAACTGCACCAAGACCCGCTGCCTGGGCTGCGGCTCGGTGTGCGAGGTCTGCTGCGACGTGTGCCCCAACCGCGCCAACGTGGCAATTAAGGTGCCGGGCCTGGCCAAGCATCAGGTCGTCCATGTCGACGGCATGTGCAACGAGTGCGGCAACTGCGCCGTGTTCTGCCCTTACCAGGAGGGTCGTCCCTACAAGGACAAGCTCACCCTGTTCTGGAGCGAGGAGGACATGGAGAACTCCGAGAACGAGGGCTTCCTGGCCGTGGACGAGGACCACTTTAAGGTCCGCGTCGCCGGCACGGTCCGCACCGTCTCGGTCGATGCCGTCAACACCGGTCTGCCCGAGGCCGTCCGCCTGACCATCAGGGCCGTGCGCGACAACTATTCGTACCTTCTTAAGAAATAGGCGAGTCTCTTATGGCCAAATCCATTCAACATAACGTGGCCTACGTTGCCTGCGGAAGCGGTTGCGCCTCCGCAGGCGGCGATGCCCGCTGCAGCGAAGGCTGCATTGGCTGTGGCGCCTGCGTCACGGCCTGCCCCCACGGCGCCATTGCGCTGGTCGATGGCATCGCCCGCGTGGACCGCTCCAAGTGCACGGGCTGTGGCCTGTGCGGCGTGGCGTGCCCGCAGCGCGTGATTGCCTTCGTCCCCGGCTACCAGAACATTCTGGTGCGCTGCAACAACACCGATAAGGGTGCCATTGCGCGCAAGGTCTGCGACACGAGCTGTATCGGTTGCGGTATGTGCGCCAAAAAGTGCCCTGCCGGCGCTATCCGCATCGAGGACAACTGCGCCCATATCGACGGCGTGGACTGCCTGTCGTGCGGCATGTGCGCCGTCGTCTGCCCGCATGGCGCCATCCACGACCGCACCGGCATCGCCGCCGGCGTGTAGAAGGGAATCACCATGGCACAGGAATTCACTTTTACCGTTAACGGTGTCGAGCACACGACGACGGAGAATAAACCACTGCTGCGCTATCTGCGCGACGACCTGCACATTCACTCCGCCAAGGACGGCTGCTCCGAGGGCGCCTGCGGCACCTGCACCATCCATGTGGACGGTGCGGCCGTCAAGGCGTGCGTACTGACCACTGCTCTTGCCGCCGGCCGTAACATCGTGACCGTCGAGGGCCTGCCCGAGGACGTGCGCGAGGCCTTTGTGTACGCCTTTGGCGCCGTGGGCGCCGTGCAGTGCGGTTTTTGCATCCCCGGCATGGTCATGGCGGGTGCAGCGCTGATCGCCGAGGACCCCGAGCCCACCGAGGAGCAGATCAAGTACGCCATCCGTGGCAATGTCTGCCGCTGCACCGGCTACAAAAAGATTATCGAGGGCATTTCGCTGGCAGCTGCGGTGCTCCGTGGCGAAAAGCAGATCGACGAGGATTTGGAGCGCGGCGACGACTACGGCGTGGGCAAGCGCGCCTTCCGCATCGACGTGCGCAAGAAGGTGCTCGGCGAGGGCAAGTATCCCGACGACATCGACGAGCTCGATCAGCCGGGTCTGACCTATGCCAGCGCCGTGCGCTCCAAGTACCCGCGCGCCCGTGTGCTCTCCATCGATACTTCCAAGGCCGAGGCCCTGCCCGGCGTGGTGGGCATCCTGCGCGCCGAGGACGTGCCGGTCAACCAGGTCGGCCACCTTATCCAGGACTGGGACGTCATGATCGCCCAGGGCGATATCACCCGCTGCGTGGGTGACGCTATCGTGCTGGTGGTCGCCGAGGACGAAGCGACGCTCGAAAAGGCCAAGAAGCTCGTAAAGATCGATTACGAGCCGCTGGAGCCCGTGCGTAACATCGCCGAGGCCAGGGCTGCCGACGCCCCACGCCTGCACGACAGCTTCTTTGCCTTTGGCAACACGGTGGAGCTCAAGGACAACGTGTGCCAGAGCCGTCACGTGACGCGCGGCGACGCCGCCAAGGCGCTGGCGGAGAGCGCGTTCACCGTGACGCAGCGCTTTACCACGCCCTTTACCGAGCATGCCTTCTTGGAGCCCGAGTGCGCCGTGGCGTTCCCGTATAAGAACGGCGTCAAGGTGCAGTCGACCGACCAGGGTGCCTACGACACGCGCAAAGAGTGTGCCCACATGTTTGGCTGGGACAACGAGCCCGAGCGCGTGGTCGTCGAGACCATGCTCGTGGGTGGCGGCTTTGGCGGCAAGGAGGACGTGTCCATCCAGCACCTGGCCGCGCTCGCCGCATATAAGTTCCAGCGTCCCGTGAAGTGCAAACTCACGCGCGCCGAGTCGCTCGCGTTCCATCCCAAGCGCCACGCCATGGACGGCACCTTTACGCTGGGTTGCGACGCCGAGGGCAACTTTACCGGCCTAGATTGCGAGATCAACTTTGACACCGGCGCCTACGCGTCGCTGTGCGGCCCGGTGCTCGAGCGCGCCTGCACGCATGCCGTCGGCCCCTACAAGTACCAGAACACCGACATTCGCGGCTTTGGCTACTACACCAATAACCCACCCGCCGGTGCGTACCGCGGCTTTGGCGTCTGCCAGTCCGAGTTTGCGCTCGAGAGCCTGATCGACCTGCTTGCCGAGAAGGTCGGCCTGGATCCGTGGGAGATTCGCTACCGTAACGCCATCGAGCCGGGCGAGGTTCTGCCCAACGGCCAGATTGCCGACTGCTCCACGGCGCTGAAGGAGACGCTGCTCGAGGTCAAGGATGCCTACTATGCGCATCCCGGACACGCCGGTATCGCCTGCGCCATGAAGAACGCCGGCGTGGGCGTGGGCCTGCCCGATGCCGGCCGCTGCAAGATTCGCATCGAGGACGGCGTGGCTGTGGTCTATGCCGCCACGTCCGACATCGGCCAGGGCTGCAACACCGTCTTTTTGCAGGACGTTGCCGAGGCATGCGGCCTG
>WGSR01000045.1 GCA_014871545.1 Collinsella sp.
ACGTAATCACATCCAATGCGTTGATGAATCGAGCAGAGGATACTTTAGAGCTTTTACAAGGGAAACGTAAGGTCTTTGCCAAGAACTATATGAACTCGCCAAATTTTCAAGAGCTAATCCGCAAACGTTGAAAATTTGCCCGTAAACGAGCGACACCCACGGACGATACTGCGCTGAGTGCGCGTCGTCCGTGGGCGCCGTAATGCTGCAGGGGTTTCGAGCTATTTTGTCTCGTCGCCCTCCAGGAAGATCTTTCGAGTCACAAAGTTGTAGACCATGACAAGCGCGGTGGCGCAGATCTTGGCGATATTGGCCTCGAGTCCCAGGCCGGCGTTGAACGCCAGCACGATGCCGTCGTTGAGCACCAAACCGATCACGGACAGCACGACGAAGATGATGAACTCGCGGCGGCGGCTCATGCCTTCCTTGTGCGCAAACACGTACTTCATGCTTGCGAGGTAGTTAAAGATGAGTGAGATGATAAAGCCGCTGGTGTTGGCGATTAGGATGTTGAGGCCCAGACCGTAGTGGAGCAGATTCATAATGCCAAAGTCGATAACCGTGGCAATGACACCGACGACGCCAAATTTCATGATCTGCGCAAGGAGCTTTTGCATGGTACCTGCCTTAGGGTGGCGCGGGGACGCCGTGGGGATGACAAACTCAGCAAGTTTAGCCAATCCCTGCAGGCGGGGCTAGGCACGCTCCTCGATAGCACCGTTTCTATATGCATCGAGCAGTTGGCGCAGGTCCTGGATTTGGCTGCGAATTGCAGCTCCGGTATCGGTGTCGCTCACCATGCGGCGACGGTCTGCCTCGTCAAAACGGTTCGTCTCGCTCTCGATGTCGATGTTGCGCGTGAGCGCTTCGGCGACGGTGGTAAAGGCCTGATGCGACTTGAGACGGCATCCGCGCGAGCTCGAGATGAGCGTATAGCCGGCGATGCCCGTCTTGGGATGGTAAGCGCGGCAGAAGCCGCCATCGATGACCAGCAGCTTGCCCTCGGCGCGGATGGGCTGCTCGCCCTTGGTGGTTTTAACGGGCGTGTGGCCGTTGATGATGTGGCCGGTCGGCGAGCATGCCATGGGCGCGACGCCAAACTCGCGCATGATATCATCGCAGACCGAGGGCGACTTGGTAAGCATAAAGTACGGGTCCATCGGCTCGACCCAGGTGCTCTTATCGGCGATATAGGCGCGCTCAAAGGTACGCACCAGGCGTCCGCTGGCGGGTGAATTGAAGCCAATCCACAGGTACCACATCCAGTCGAGGGCATCGCGGTCGCCCACGCGCCACGCGCGGCGGGCGATGTGGTCGCAAAAATCGAGATAATCGCGGCCAGCGTGCCAGGTGCCCAGGCAGTTCATGCTGCTAAAGGTGCCGTCTTCGTTGAGCGGCACGCAGCCATGGAAGAGCAGGTTGCCGTTGGCGACCTTGTACATCGAGCCGTGGGTGTAGAGGAAATCGATATGGCGATGCAGGTGATCGGCGGTGACAAACTCTGACACGAGCTTGTCGATGATGTGCTGCTCCTGGGGCGTGAGCGTATAGGGGTCCGCCGGGTCGACGGTGGGGAAGTCGTTGGTCGTGAGCGGCCACACACTGCCGTCGGCGAGCGTGACCGTGCCGGTGTCGTGGTCGATCTTGTCGAGTAACAGGCGGTCGGTCATATCGAACTCGGGGTGGCGCTGGATAATCTGGCCCTCGAGCTTAAAGAGCAGCACGTTGATGGCCTTGATCAGCGGGGTGATGGACTCACCGGCGGTGTAGGTGGCATCGGCAAAGGCGACAATCTCACGCAGCGAGATGCCGTAGTCGTTCTCCAGGATCTCGTAGTTGTCGTAGCGTAGGTTGTTGCGCAACACCGTGGCGATGCAGGCGGGCTCACCGGCCGCAGCGCCCATCCACAGCAGGTCGTGGTTGCCCCACTGGATGTCGAGTGAATGGTAGGTGAGCAGACGGTCCATAATCTTGGCCGCGCCGCCGCCGCGGTCGAAGATATCGCCCACCAGGTGCAGGTGGTCGACGGCCAGGCGCTTGATGAGCGAGGCGAGCGACTCGATAAAGTCGTCGGCGCTGGCGGTCTCCAGGATGGACTCCACGATGCGCTCGTGATAGCGCACGCGATAGTTGTTCTCGTCCGGGTGCGTGTGCAACAGCTCGTCGATGATGTAGGCGTAGTCGCGCGGGATGGCCTTACGCACCTTGGAGCGCGTGTAGCGGCTTGAAAGTGAGCGAGCGACCATGATGAGCTGGTCAAGCATCGTCTTGTACCAGGTTGGCGAGTCCTCGCGCCGGCTGCGGACCAGGTCGATCTTCTCGCGCGGGTAGTAGATGAGCGTACACAGCTCGCCCTTTTCGTCAAAGGAGAGCGTGTCGCCAAAGATCTCGTCGACATGTTCGCGCACGACGCCCGAGCAGTTGTTGAGGATGTGCATAAAGGCTTCGTACTCACCATGCACGTCGCTCATAAAATGCTCGGTGCCCTTGGGTAGGTTGAGGATGGCCGAGAGGTTGATAATTTCGGTAAACGCGGATTGTTCGGTGGGGAACTGTCTCGACAGCAGGCGCAGATACTTGAAGTCTTGCGGGTTGCGATCGAATGCGACCATGAAACACCTTCCGATGGGGCTGGTAAAACTGATAAACAGCGTCAAACGTTTATCAGTATGCGCCGCTTTTGTTTCGATTTTGCGCCAGCGGCTGAATTGTCGGCTGAATGGTTTGGTAAATCGATTTAGTGAAGGTAGATGTGTTGGTCGGGTGGAGACGACAGAAGGTGTTTTCTCAGATATTTATGCGTGGGGCCGGTGGAGACGATGGTGGTAAAGATGTTCACTATTTTTGATTCGATTTGGTAAATAGTGGACATATGTACCGCATGTAGGCTCACTGTGCGATAATTTGCGCAGCAATGAGTAAGGAGCCTCATATGAGTGATTTTGTCCTGACCTGTGAATCCGCCGCCGACCGAACCCGTGAGTTCTTTGCGTCGCGCAATATCCCTGTCGTGTGTTTTCATTACGAGATCGACGATGTTGTCTATACGGACGATCTGTATCAGTCGATTACGCCGGACAAGTTTTTTGCCCAGATTGCCGCGGGCGCCATGCCCAAGACGTCTCAGGTGAGCGTGGGTGAGTACGAGGAGTTTTGGGAGCCGTTTGTTGCCGAGGGTAAAGACGTGCTGCACCTGACGTTGTCGTCGGGTATTTCGGGCACGTATGGATCGGCCTGCGTTGCGGCGCAGATGCTCGCGGATCGCTATCCCCAGGGCGGCAAGGTGCGCGTCATCGATTCGCTGGGGGCGTCTTCGGGCTTTGGTCTGTTGCTGGAATATGCCGTCGACGTGCGCGATAGTGGGGCTTCACTCGACGAGTCGGCCGCCTGGATCGAGGAGCACAAGCTCAACCTGCACCACTGGTTCTTCTCGACCGATCTGTCGAGCTACCTACGCGGTGGTCGCATTTCGGCTGCGAGCGCGATCATCGGCACGGCGCTTAAGATTTGCCCGCTTATGACGGTCGATTGCGAAGGTAAGCTGTCGCCATGTGAGAAGATTCGCACTAAGAAGCGAGCGATTTCCGAGATGGCTAAGACCATGATGGCACACGTGCAGGGCGGTGCGGATTATTCGGGTAAGTGCATCATGTCGCACTCGGCGTGCCGCGAGGATGCCGAGGCAGTTGCGGCGCTGATTGAGGAACAGGTTCCGCAGCTTAAAGGCAAGATTGAGATCAATGACATCGGTACTCTGATTGGCTCGCATACCGGACCTGGTACGGTGGCGCTCTTCTTTATGGGCGACAAGCGCGTGGATTAATTTGCCCCATCACATCGCTGCATGATTGTTCAAACGAAAACGGCCCGCCTCACGTTTGTGGGGCAGGCCTTGCTGTTGCGGCTAGCGTTTCTTTCCGCGGAAGAAGAAGCCGTGCAGTGATGGCTTGAGGCCGCGGTTGGCGCGATGCTCTTCTACGCGCTCGTGGATCGAAGCAACGCGCTCGATGACTTCGTCGGGAATCGGCACGTCGGGATTCATGTTCTCGACCTGGCTGACCTCGGCGGCGGAGACCTGGTCGATAATGGGCACATCGTCGTGCGAGATGACAGGTGTGGCGTCTTCCTTCATCTTGCGATAACGCTGCATCATGTCGGTCTGTAGCTGCTGGGCCGAAGGCGGCGTCCAGATGATGGCGTTGGCGCCGGCGGCGATGGTTTCACGGATGCTCTCGGGCGTCTTGCCGCCCGGCGCGATGAGCGGCAGGTTGGGATAGTGCTTGCGCAGCTCGCGTAGGACCTGGGGCGTGTTCTTGCCGGCGGCGATGTTGAGAATCTTGGCTCCAGCGCGCACCTTGGCGTGGGCATCGTCGTCGCAGCGAACGACCGTAGCGATGACGGGGATGTCGGCGATGTTGGTGATGTGCTCGACCATCTCGGCGGTGGCGGGGGAGTTGACCACACAGCCCGCCGCGCCCTGCATCTCGGAGACGGCTGCCATCTGAACGGAGCGCTTGCCGGTGGTGGTGCCACCGCCCACGCCTACGAAGACCGGGCACTCGGCGACGGTCAGCAGCGCCTGCGTAATGGCGGGCTGCGGCGTGAAGGGGTAAACGGCAAAGACGGCATCGGCGTTGGAGTTGCGGATGACCGCGACGTCGGTGGTGTAGATGAGCGATTTGATACGACGGCCGAAGAGCGTGAAGCCGCTGGCCTCCTCAATCTCGTCAGGCATGCGAAGGGCCGCCTTGCGCAGGCGCCCGTCGATGGGCAGCGGCTCCATGGGAAGCAGTCCGTTGGGGGTCACGGCTACCTGGGGTTCGGTGAACTCGTCTGCGAGCTCGACCTCGGAGAAATCGACCGAGGCGACGATGTCCTCGTGAACCTCGGCGCGCACATCGATGGGGGCTTGGTCGTTTGCCGCGGCAGGCGTGTCGAAGGAGCTGGTGCCGACGAAGGCGTCGACGCGCTCATTTAGATCGTTGAGGGTATCCATGGAAGCTCGATTCTATGTGATGACGGCCGGCGCGATGCAGCCGGAATTGCGAATGCTAAATCGTTTGACGAGTTGATTTTTCCCCGCCGCGCCGTCCGTTAGACCGAAGGGCCGGCGAACGTGAAGGAGCTGTGGTGGCGGGTATTGAGGTGCTATCTTGAATGTCCCGTTTAAAAGAGAGGTGACGCGGTATGGAATTGACAGCAATGTTTGGCTCGATTGGCCTGTGTGTGGGCGCAATCGTTGCCGCCGCGGTCATCTACTTTGTGGTCACGGCCATTAAGGGCAAAAGGGCCGAACGCAAGGAGCGCGCGACGCTTAAACAGCATCGCGACCAGCAGAGCAAACGCGCACGGAGATAGCTTGTTGAGTTTTGGATCCGTGCGCTAGCTGCGTTTTCGGATCAGGGCAATGTAGAAGCCCTCAAAGTCGCGGCTAGGCGGAATGGTGAGCGTGCCGGACAGGCCGTTGGCGATGGCCGATACCTGACCCGCGGCAATGGCCTCGGTTAGGGCGTTGGACTCGATGCGCGGCTCCTCGCCAGCTTCCTGGGCGCGGCGTGCCTCACTTTCGCTTGGCGTGCCGTCGAGGGGGATGAGCTCGCAGTCCATATGCTTGTCGAGGGCCTCTTGCAGGGCGTCCTCGTTTTCCTGCGGCAAGATCGAACAAGTCGAATAGACGAGCGTGCCGCCCGGTTTGAGGGCTCCCATGGCGCGGTCCAGAAGCGCACGCTGCGAGCGGGCGCATTTGACGAGCAGCTGCTCGGTCAGGCCGCGCAGGCTTTTCTCGTTGCCGCTGATAACGGTGCCCGTGCCGGTGCAGGGAGCGTCGAGCAGGATGCGGTCAAAGCGGAAGAACTCGTCGAGCTCGCGTGCGTCGATGCGCATGACGGGCACGTTTTTGGCACCCTGGCGATGGAGGTTTGACTCGAGCTTTTCGGCGCGGGGAATGCTCATCTCGCAGGCCGTGAGGTGTGCCTGGCCCTGGGTGAGGGCGGCGATCTGCGTTGTCTTGCCGCCAGGGGCTGCGCACATGTCCAGGATGTCCTCGCCGGCCTGAGCGCCCAGGACCAACGGCGGCATCATGGACGACAGGCTCTGCAGATAGATTTTGCCGTCGCGGTAGATGCCGAGATCCCACAGATCGGAAACCTGGGCCTCGGGCAGGATAAAGGCGTCTGGGTACCAAGCGACGGGGTTGTGGGCGATGCCGGCGGCACCGAGCGCCGCAGCGATGTCCTCGGCGGTCGCCTTGAGCGTGTTGGCGCGCAGCGTGACCGGGCGTGTGGCCGCGGCGCCGAAGCCCTCGATCATGAGCTCGGCATCGGCGGGCGCATAGGCGCCGGCGACCGTGTCGACCATAAAGCGCGGCAGGTCGGCGGCCCAGGGAAGGGCGGCAAGCTGGTCGGAAAGCTCGGTAGCAGCAAACTGCCTGAGCTTGAGCTCGGCCTTGACCTGCTTTTTCTGCTTACGACGACGCGGCTTGGACATCCGTCTTTCCTTCCCATTCCATTAAAAGTAGTCAATTTGGGACGGGGCTATTTTAGCTGCCCGTCCGTTTCGGCAGGCGTTGCAGTTAAATTTGGGACGGGGTAGCTAAAATAGCCCCGTCCCAAATTGACTACTCTGCCTTGGTGTTGGCTTAGTACTGGCTCTCGTGCTTGCTGAAGAAGTCGAAGCGCGGGGGCAGCGGCTTCACGCGGTGCTCACCGGGCTTCTCGCCCAAGCTCTCCACAAACTCGTCCGTGGAGGCAAAGATGTTATCCCAGCTAAAGAAGGCGACCGGATCGACGTCGAAGTATTCGCAGATGAGCTCGCAGCCGGCCGGCACAATACCGTGCATGAGCACGGTCGCCACGCGCAGCTCGGTAAAGGCGTCGACGAGGGCCTGCGTCATGGCGGCGTTGGCTGGCTCACCCTCGAGCTTGTTGGCGGCCTTGGAGGCGTCACTCCAGCGCTTGTTGGCGGCGCGCAGGTAGTCGTCGCACACGGCAAGCGCACGGTGCGTCTCGAACTTGTACATGGCCTGCTCAAAGGCAAGGGCAGCCTGCTCGGCGGCCTCGACCACGGCGGCAGAGGCCGCGCCGGCGGGGATGCAGCCGTTGCGATAGGGACTCTCGTCGCCTTCCTTGACGGCGACGCCGTAGAAGCAGCTGCGGGCTAGGCGGTTGAACACGCCGGTCAGCAGCGCGCTCTCCTTAAGGGCCGGATCGATGACGCGCTTGTCGTCGCAGGCGCGCACCTCGTTGCCGTCCTTGTCCTTGCCAGTCACGCGCGTGTCATATGCCTTGGGGCTAAAGCTCACCGGCTTCTCGGACAGGCCGAGCGACAGCCAATGCGCGCGCATCTGCTCGCAGGTGTAGTGGTTGAGCAGGTCGTCTGCCGGCGGGGGAGGCGTCTGCGAGGACGAGCTGGCCTTTTTGCCCATGTAGAGCAGGTGGTAGCAGGCGCTGACGGTGCTCTGCGTAAGGTCCCAACCCAGGGCCTCCCACATGGCGGTCTGCGCGATGCAGTAGAAATAGATGTTGTCCTGACCGATGAACTGGTAAATCTGAGCGTCGTCAGAGCACCACCAGTCGCGCCAGTCGAGCGAGCTGTGCTGGTAGGTGGGCGCGGGCACCTGCGTGGAGTCGGCGGCGGGCTCGCCCATGAGGGCGGCATCCTGGGCGGCGACACCCTCGGTCACGCCGGCGGCCTTGGCATCGCGTGCAAGCACGGTGCGGGTGTAGCTGATGGGCGCCCACAGGCTCTCGGGCCAGCACCAGCAGGTGACGTCGTTCACGCCGTCGACCTCGGGCACCGGAACGCCCCAGTCGATGTTGCCGGTGATGCGGAAGGGCACGAGCGCCTTGCCGCTGCGGAAGCGCACGCCGCCGTTGGCGAGCACTGCGTGGGCATCGTCGCGCTCCTTCCAGCTGGGGAAGGTGACGGTAAAGCTGCTCTTGTTGCCCTCGGGCTCCAGCACGGTGTGCTCGGGAAGCTGATCCTCGACGGCATCGAAGGCCTCGCGGAACTTGTTCTGGATGTAGAGCTGGGCCGGTAGCAGCCACTCCTCCATAGTCTTGGAGACCACGGAGCGAACCTGCGGGTTCTGGGCGAGCTTGGCGGTATAGGTCTTCATAAAGTCGAGGTAGGCCGGCAGGTCAAAGTAGAGGTTGTCGACCGGGCGCAGCTCGGGCACCTCGCCGGTGAGCTGGCTCTTGGGCGCGATGAGCTCCTCGGGCTCAAACTGGTGGCCCAGATCGCACTCGTCGGCATAAGCCTTCTCGGACTTGCAGCCCTGGATGGGGCAGCGGCCGATCACCTGACGGCCGTTGAGGAACGTGCCGGCCTTGGCATCGTAGAACTGCAGCGTGGAGCGCTTGGAGATGGTGCCCTGCTCGTGCAGGCGCTTGATAATCTCGGCGGTCACCTCGTTGTGGATCTGGGCCGCCGGCTCAAGGCCCGAGCCACCGTAGATGTCGCAGCTGATGTTGTAGTTGTTGAGGGTCGCGGCCTGGCGGGAGTGATTGGACTCGACATACTCGCCGATGGACTTATCGTAGCCTTCGTTTTCCTTGAGCTTGCGGTAGCTCTCCATGATGGGCGAGCCGTAGCAGTCGGTGCCCGAGGTGAAGATAACGTTCTCGCGGCCCAGACGGTCGCGCAGGAAGCGGGCGAAGAAGTCGGCAGGGACAAAGACGCCGCCAACGTGGCCAAAGTGAAGGCCCTTGTTGCCGTAGGGCTCGCCGGCGGTAACGATGGCGCGGCGAGGCCAGCTGGGACGGTCGTTCATGGAGTATTTGGATGCCATGGGACTCCTTCGCATATGGTGGGAGCGCGGCCGGGCGCAAGGCCTGGCGACGCGGTGGTCAATTCGTGCATATCGTTCGACATTATCGCACATGCGGACGGGTACGTGGCAGGGGCGCTATCCTAAGATGCTATGAATGAGATTTCCAACATACATGCGTTTGAGGACGAGGATTTTCTGCACGCTTGCTTCGTGTGGGGGATGGTCGTAGCCGGCGTGTTTGCCGTGTGCCTGGTGCCGGTGTTTATGCTGCTGGGCGGGCCTGCGGATCTGGATGCGGCTGACGCGGGTGGCTGGATGGCTGCCGTGGGCTGGATAGTCGGCTTGGCTGCGATCTCAATGGCGTCGTTCGCCGTGCACGAGCTGGTGCACGGTGTGTTTTTTAAGCTGCTGGCGCCTGCGGGCGCGAAGGTGACCTTTGGGGCGAATCGCGAGACGGCGATGATCTATGCCTGCGCCGAGGGTGTTGTGTATTCGCGCCGGCGGTACATGGCGGTTTGCCTGGCGCCGACGGTTGTTGTGACGACAGCGTTTACCCTGGGGTTTGTGTTTTCGGGCTATCCACTGCTGTGCTACCTGGCGGCCGGCTTGCATTTGTCGGGCTGTGTGGGCGACTGGTATTACGTGCGGACCATTTTGCGCGACCGCCGCATTGTCGCCTGCGAAGATACGTCCTTTGGCGTGCGCTTTTTCGCAAAGTAGTCTTTTTGGGACGGGGCTATTTTAGCTGCCATGATGTCGGGGTGAGTTTTCTGGGACGGGGATGTCGATGAAGTCGTTGTTGCTGCATGCGTGCTGTGCACCATGCTCGCTTGAGCCGGTTCGCCTGCTGCGCGA
>WGSR01000046.1 GCA_014871545.1 Collinsella sp.
CCGACCCGTGCCTGGGCTGGGAAAAGACCGACTACCTCATCCACGAGATCGCGGAACGTATTTAGTTACGCGGTTTTACCAAACCGCGTAACGGCTCGACGCTGCAAACCCGCCAGGGCGGCAATCTGCCTTTCAACTTCGGCGGCATGATCAAAAGATCAATGCCGCCTCGTTTCAAGGCACCTTGCTCGCTCTGGCGGGTTTTCGCTCATATGACCCAATCCGCTGTCAAGAGCCACAATGGCCCCGCCGACCGCTTGCAATCGGTCGGCGGGGCCTGCCGTTGAACCCGTCCCGGTCCGCCCCCGGCATGTCGTCGACGCCTTCGGCTCAGTCTCATATCCGCGGATACCGCTCCGGCGGCCCGCAATCCTCTCCTTCGGCGGGGCTCCCCAAGTCTGACTACGCGCATGCGGCCGCTGCCGCGCGCCCAGCGAAAGCGGGGGTATCCCCGAAGGCCGCCCGGCTCGCCGGGACGGGGGCTATGTCTATTCCGCGCCCTCCCGGCACATCGCGCCGAGGGCCCAGAGCCACCTCACGAGCTCGGCCGCGGTGGCCGCGTTGGCCTTCGCCGCGGGCATGCCGCGGGCGAGCATCTCCTCGCGCCGCCGCAGGAGCCGCTCGGACCCCTTCCTCCCGTGCACCCTTATCTCGAGGGGCACGCCCGTGTCCCTCGGCATGAGCTTCGGCTGGTGCCGCGCCGCGGCGTAGCACCATGAGCCCTCAACGGCCAGCTTCCTCACGAGCGCGTTGCCCGCACCGCTGACGCCTCCGAGCCGCACGGAGTCGCCACTCGACCTCTGACTCGGCGCGAGGCCGAAATAGGCCGTGACCTGCCTTCCGGAACGGAACCTCGTGAAGTCGCCGACCTCGGCCGAGAAGGCCGCGGCCAGCGCGAAGGCGCAGCCCTTGATCGACTGGAGGGCGGCCACCTCCGCGGCGATCGGGCTGGCATCCACGGCCGCCCTGTACTCGGAGAGCAGGTCCGCCCGGGCCTCCGCCGCGGCCTCGACCTCGTTCCTCAGGGCGGCGAGCGCCCGAACCCCGCCATCGTCCTCGGGCCTGACCTTGTCGAGCCACCTCAGGAAGTCGTAGGTCCAGTACTTCCTCGGGTTGCCGGCGGGCGTGGTGCCGCCGTAGACGAACCCCCGCCTTGCGAGGAAGGCAAGCAGCCGCTGCTTGGCGGTCGCCAGGCGCGCGGTCGCCCCGTCGTAGGCGCCGGCGAGGTCCCTGATGCCCTCGACCTCGGGGGAGGGGACCCATACGGGGGAGATGTCGTGGGCGAGTATCGCCTTGGCCATCCTGGCGGCGTCGTTCCTGTCGTTCTTGGAGGCCGAGTCGGCGGCCGACCTGGGGATCTTCGAGACCGCGGCGACGACGCACTCGACGCCGAGCCCGGCGAGCTCCCGCTGCGGGGCGAAGCCGAGGTAGCCGCTCTCGTAGGCCGCGAGCGACGGCCCGGGGAACCCATCCATCCACCCGGCGATCTCGCCCCAGGGGTTGCCGGGGAACCTCCTCGTCACGGCCTCGCCGGTGTCCGCGTCGAGGGCGCAGACGGTGGTCGACCTCAGGTGGACGTCCATCCCGAACGCGGTAGAATACTTTGGCATGGGAGCCTCCCAACCTCGTTGCGGCGCGGCTGCGCCTATGGCACTTCGACATCATTGTCGCAGCCCCGACCCGCGGTCACGAGCGGGGGCTCCTGTCTTTTTAGTGCCCTCGGATTGGGTCATAGTGTCTGACGTTTTTCGACCTGCATTGTTGCCAGGGTTGGCACCAATGACTAATGCGATAACTAGCTACGTCGGTCCGATTGATCGGCTGGGTTTCCGAGGTGCGGCAGATTCTCGTGAAAGAGGAGCGCCGCGTACTTTGGTACGCAAGCGACAAATGAAGGGCAAGGTGCCGTGCCTCGGGAAGACAGACAGTTACGCCGAGGGTTCCTGCTGCGTAATGCAGTGGATGTTGCCGCCACCGAAGACGACCTGCTCGGACTGAACGCCGACGCACTTGTAGACGCCCTCGCCCCAGACCTCGTCGTAGATCTTCTGGAGCATGTCAACGGCCAGCTGGTCGTTCTCGTCGCCGTACTGTGGGACGATAACGCCGTGGTTGGTGACCAGGTAGTTCATGTAGGAGGCAATCAGCGGCTCGTCGGCGACGCGCGGCTCGGCGTTCTCGTCGGCATCGATGGTGTCGCAGGAAGCCTGGTCCATGAACAGCGGGTTCACGGGCATGGGCAGCTTGTAGACCTTCATCTTGCGGCCCTTGGCGTCAACGGCGTTGGAGAGGGTCTCGTAGGCAGCGTGGCACTGCTCGTAGAACGGATACTCGGGATCGTCGGTCCAGATGCAGGCCATGACGCCCGGGGCGATGAACGTGGCGACGTCATCGATGTGGCCGTTGGTCTCCTCGGGGTCGATGCCTTCCTTGACCCAGATGACCTTTTCGACACCCAGGTAATCCTTGAGGTGCTCGTCCATATAGGCGCGAAGCTCCTCGCTCCAGGGCTCAAACTTCTTGTGGAACTTGGGCCAGATGGACTCGGGATCCTCTTCCTCCTCCAGAACCGCAGAGCAGGTGCGGCCCGGGGAAAGCAGGCACTGGTCGGTCACGACCACGGTGCCCTCGCCGTCGACGGTGATGGAACCGCCCTCGAGGATCATGTCATCGGGACGATAGCGACGGCAGCCGGAGAGCTCAGCCATCTTAAGGGCGATCTGCTCATCCTTGTCCCACGGGAAATAGAGGCCGTCGACAAGACCGCCGTAGGCGTTGAAGTGCCAGTGGTTGGCGCGCTTCTCACCCTTGCCGTTGATGACGTAGGTGGCAGCGGTATCGCGGAACCAGGCGTCGTCGGTGGTCATCTCGATAACGGTGACGTTCTCGTCCTCCTCGAAGACGGCCTTGCAGTTGGCGTAGTCAGCCTGGTTGGCGCACATGGTGACCGGGGTGAACTCGGCGATGGCGCGAGCGATGGCGGCATACTGCTTCTGAGCCGGCTTGGCGCCATGGGCCCAAGTGTCGGTGCGATGGGGCCAACCCATCCACACGCGATCCTGCGGGGCGAACTCAGCGGGCATAAAAAAGCCGTCGGCCTTGGGGGTGGACTCGGACTCGGTGATCGTACGCATAAGATTTCCTCCAAATCGAACGATCGCTTGCCGCGGGCGATTACCCGCAGCCTAAAACCAAGAGATAGTGGGCGCCCGTCCCCCGGCAAAGGTCGAGGCGCCCGGTGCCGATTTTCACGGTACCGCACCGGCGAGCGGCGACGTAGCCAAGTGCGCGGAGACAAAACGCACAAAGGATACGAGAGAGGAATTGGGGCGGGCGGTGGTTACCGGAGCTATCGCTCACGCCCACCCCGGGGAATGGCTAAGTAACGAGGAGGGTTGGAACCCCGAATCCGGGTGCTCTAGTCCTCTTCGGCCTCGGCGGCCTCCTCAGCGAGACGCTGAGCAGCCAGCTCGGGGGTGAGACCCATATACTCGGTCTCGCGGCCCTTAGCGCTGACGACGCGGAAGACCTCGCCGATGAGCAGAAGCACGATGAAGATAATGATCATCGGAACCTTGCTGCCAATTTCCTCGACGGAGAACGGGGCCAGCGTTGCAACGATAGCCAGGATCAGCTCGATGCAGGGAATGGCCAGCATGACCTTCATCATGGCACCCTTAAACGGGAACGTGAAGATGCGTTCACGGTTCGGGTCGTTCTTGCGAAGGTTGAGGAACGCCGGGAACATCGGGATATAGGTGAGCAGCAGGAAGACGACGGAGGTGCCGAAGAGCATCCAGAAAACACCGTTGGAGATGGCGTCGATGGGAACCAGCTGCAGGCACAGCACCAGGGAGGCAACGATGGCGTTGACCAGGTTGGCGCCGTTGGGCATGTCGTCATCCGAGATCATCGAGGCAAAGACCTTGGGCATGTTGCCGTGCTCGGCAGCATAACGAGCAACGGAGTTAACACCAAAGGACCAAGCAGCCATGTTGGCGAACAGGGTGATCAGGAAGGCGATGCAAATGACCTTAAAGATCATGGAGTCGCCCACCATGGTCTGGACTGCAACAATCATGCCGTAGTCGGGATCGATGGAAGCGGCAGGCACCGCAGCGCCGATGCCAAAGCCAGCGAACAGGTAGATCACGGCGATGGACAGGCCACCGACGATGATAGCCTTGGGGATATCGCGAGCGCGATCGGCCATGTCGTCAGTCATGGTGCAGATGACCTCGAAACCCATGAAGTTAAAGATGATGATCGACAGGTAGCCGAGAGCGTTGGTGTTGGTGAGCTCGGGCAGGAACGTGGTAGCGAACATGTCGTTTGCAAAACCGTTCTCCATGGCATACCAAATGCCCAGAGCGCCGACGATAACGGCAACGGCGACTTTGACGATGGCGCCACCGTTAAGGACCCACTCGGAGTCGGCCGCCTTGGAGCGGCCCATGAGGTAGACGATCCACACAAAGGCAAGATCAATACCCAACTTGGCGATCAGATTGAACTCGACGCCAAAGACCATGCCCAGAATGTCGGGGAACATGGTAGCCAGCGAGGCGATCCACAGCGGGTAGTTAACCCAGTAGTAGTACGAGATGCGGGCGCCCCACTTGTCGCCCAGGCCATCGCGTACCCAGTCGTAAATGCCACCCTCGCCGTCATAGGTGGTGCCGAGCTCGGCGACAACCATGCCATAAGGGAGCAGGAAGGTCAGGATCAGGAAGATCCACCAGAAGAACTGCTGGTTGCCAATGGCAGCAGCGGGAGCAGCGGCCTCGCAAACGAAGACGACGCAGATGATGGTCGAAATGACCGTCAAGAAGGAAAGCTTTTTCTTTCCGTCGCTCATGATGAGCTCCTTCGCTCAGTCTTGGACAAATCGAGGCCCTTAAGATATTAAGGCAATTGCCGGGCCTCGGTGAGCGGGCGACAGGAGACGAGCATCCGCCGCCCGCAAACGCGCTTCTACGATGAAGTTACGCGGTTTTGCCAAACCGCGTAACGGCTCGACGCTGCAAACGCCCCTAAGCGGCAATCTGACGTTCAATCGTCGGTCGCGTACCCAAAGTACGCTTCCCTCCTCTTTCACGTCACCTTGCTCGCTTAGGGGCGTTTTCACTGACTTATGCTCAACCTACGATAATTCCAAACTGGGTGAGTTACTCGCTGTAGCGGGTGGCGATGGCGGCTCGCACCATGCCGGTGCTCATGAGGTAGGTCACCAGGAAGTAGCCGCCGTAGGCTGCCAGGAAGATTGCACAGGTGAGGCCCACGGTGCCACCGATGCTCATATTTCCGAATATGCTCACCAGCTCGATGATCACCTTAAGTGCCACAAAGGAGTGCGCCAGGCCCACTGCCAGCGGGAACAGGAAGAATACCGCTTGCTGCGCCATCACCGAATGGCGGATCTGGCGGTCGTCGCAGCCGATCTGTGCCAGCACACGATAGCTGCGGCTGCCGTCGGCCACGTTGGAGAGCTGCTGGATCGACAGAATCGCCGCGCATGCAACGACCAATACAAAGCCGATGTAGATGGCTAGGTAGCTAATAAGACCGTTCATTTGCGCTGCTTGCGTGTACATCTCGGAGCGTGTGATAAAGATTCCCCACGACCCCGGCTCCTTGCCGTCAACGAGCAGAGTGTCGAGCAGAGTGTGTTTAATGCTCTCGTCTGCCTCGGTCGTATCCATCCCCTGTTTGTAGTTAACGAGCAGGCTACTGGAATACGGCTGCAGATTAAGCTGGGACAACAGCTCGTCGGCAACGACGACGGTACCCTGATTGCTGCCCATCGCCGAGTTGGCGATGGCCGCCGTATCTTCGTCCGACTTATCGGTTGCGGGCTTGAGCGTATGCCCGCCCAAGGTAAGGGCATGGCCGCCAGCCATATACTTGGTGTACAGGTCGACCAGCTCGCCGCCCATATCACATGTGAGCAGATACTGGTCGTGACCGATGTGCACCGGCTCCTCGCCCATCATCTGACGCAGTTTGTTGTACTGGCTCGCCGGCGTCACAAACAGACCCATCGTATCGGCATTGCTACCCCCGAACGCCTTGGGAAGCTTTTCGCCCATGATCTTGCACATCTCACTTGGGGTCACCGAAGGATCCGAACCGCCAAACGGGTAACTCAGATACGAATCGATCTGCACATGCTCACCGGCAACATCGGCGATATTGACCTTCTTGCCGGTCTCGTCGTTGTTGTCCGCCGACTTGCCCTTACGATCGCCGTGCCATGGATCGCCGTGCCATGCGGAGTACAAATCGACCGTACTATCGGCCAGCACCATGCGATCGGCTTCAGACGGATTGATGTACTCTTTGTAGTAGTCGAGCGTATCGGGCGTGTAATAGACATACGTCTGAGACACATCAACAGGGTTATAGCGCTCCAGGTTTTCGTTCATCACGTTGGCAATTGACATACCGCACGTCACCGAGGTGATGGCCAAAAACAAGAGCATCGCGATGACGCCCATCGAAAAGCACACCGTGTTGACCTTGGCCGCAAGCTGGCGCACGGTAAACATGTTGAGGCCGCGCCAATACACGCCGCGCAGGCTCTGCAGCAGCTTGATGAGCATGCCCGAGAGTCCCCAGAACAGGGCAAAGGTGCCCACGGTAACCATAGCGGTCGTAATACCAAACTGGTTCATGGCCTCTTGCAGCTTGCTGTCCGTCGCGGTTAGCGGGAACCCATCACGTAGCAGACGGTAATAGGCCACGCCCACAAGCACCGCACCCACGGCAAAGATGGCAATCGCGATCCAGGGGTTGCGTGTCTTGATGCTCTCGTTGCGACGCTCGGCACCCATAAGCTCGATGAGTTTGGTACGACGCACGGCGCGAAGGTTCAACAGTAGCGTGAGCACAAACATTACGAGCATGCAGGCAAGGGTCAGATTGAACGCATGCACCGAGAAAAAGAAGTGGAAATTGGCGATCTGTGTCTTAAAAAGCGAGGCCGTAAAGAACGTCATGAGCTGGGAGAGTCCCACACCCAGCACAATGCCAGCGACAAAGGCCACGACCGACACTATCACGGTCTCGAGCGCCATGATCGTGGCGACGCGCCCACGCCCCATGCCGAGCACCTGGTACAGGCCAAACTCCTTCTTGCGGCGTTTCATGATGAAGTTATTGGCATACACCATCAAAAAGGCCATGACACCGGCCAAAAAGTACGTCAGGTCACCGAGCATGCTGCCCATTACCTGCGCCAAGCCCTTTTCATCGATTCCGGCGATGTCGACCTGCATCGAGATGGTGTTAAAGGCATAGAAGACCGTAACGCCCAGGGTGAGCGTCAAAAGGTAGACGAGGTAGTCGCGGCCGGCGCGGCGGACGTTGCCCCAAGCGAGTTTACAGAGCATCGGAGCCCTCACCGCCCATCATGGCAACGACCTCCATAATGCGGTCGAAGAACTCTCGGCGGTCGGTGTCGCCGCGGCGCAGCTCGGTGAAGATCTTGCCGTCGCGGATAAACAACACGCGGCTCGTGTAGCTGGCGGCAAAGCTGTCATGCGTGACCATGAGCACGGTGGCGCGCAGGCGGCGATTGAGGGCCTCCAGGCTCTCGAGCAGCAGACGAGCGCTTTTAGAATCGAGGGCGCCGGTGGGCTCGTCGGCCATGATCATGGTGGGGTCGGTGACGAGCGCGCGAGCCGCGGCAACGCGCTGTTGCTGACCGCCGGACATCTGGTAGGGATACTTGTCGAGCACCTGGCTGATGGACAGGCGCGCTGCCACATCCTGCACGCGGGTCGAGATCTCTGCCGAGTTTGTGCGGGCAATGGTGAGCGGCAGGGCGATGTTCTCGCGTGCCGTGAGCGTATCGAGCAGGTTGGAGTCCTGGAAGATAAAGCCGAGCTCCTCGCGGCGGAACTGCGAAAGCTTAGCCTGCTTCATGCGCGTCACGTCCTGCCCGTTGATGCGGATCGTGCCACTTGTGGCGCTATCGATGGTCGACACGCAGTTGAGCAACGTCGACTTGCCCGAGCCCGAAGCGCCCATGATGCCAACGAATTCGCCGCGGTTGACGGTAAAGCTGACGTCGTTGAGCGCACGGGTCACGTTGCCCAGCGCTCCATATACCTTTTCGAGATGCGCGACCTCCAGTACCGGGGTCGCCATGTGCGTGGTTTGCATACCGAGTCCTTTCTTGCGATTAGTCTACGGCATCTATAGTCGCAAGAAGACGAGTCGGCTACCATCGATATGGCTTACGCTTGCCTTACCGTTGTGTAAGGTTCGGGTAGCTGCCCTGCCACGTGTTGATATTGAGAGAGGACTCCTGTTGAAGACTGTTCATGTTGCCGCTGGGATCATTCGCAAGGAAGGATCTGACGAGCTGCTTGCCGTGCGGCGCGGCTATGGCGACATGCAGGGACTTTGGGAGTTTCCCGGTGGCAAGCTCATGCGCGGCGAGACGCCCGAAGACGCCGTGCGCCGCGAACTCATGGAAGAGCTGCAGGTAAAAGTCACCAACCTGCGCGATTTCTATACCGTTGAGTACGACTACCCCGATTTCCATCTCTCCATGGAGTGCTACTACTGCTCGCTCGCCGATGAATCCGATGAACCCCAGAAGCACGACCGCCAGCTCGATATCCGCTGGATTCCGCGTACCTCGCTTGCCATGGTGGAATGGATGCCCGCCGACAAGGGGCTCATTGATGCTCTGATTGAGTTAAAGGAAGATCGGCTTGAGGCCAACGGCGCTGCCAACGACGCCGAGGCCACCGCGACCGACGAGCCCGCCACCAAGCCCAAGCGCACACCTAAGCGCCGTAGCAAAAAGCGCCCCAAACCAGGTCTGCTCGACGGCATCGATACCTCGGACCTCTCCGCTGACGAGCGCGAACTGGTCCGCCGTCGCGCCGCCATCAAAAAGTCTATGAAGGGCAATAAACGCGCCAACACCAAGCCCGAGCTGCTCGTTCGCCAGCGCCTGCGCGCGGCGGGCCTTGCGGGCTATCGCTTGGAATGGAAGGTTCCCGGCAAGCCCGATATCGCCTTCCCCGGCCGCAAGATCGCTATCTTCGTCAACGGCTGCTTTTGGCACCGCTGCCCCAAGTGCAATCCGAGCCAGCCCAAGCGCAATGTTGAGTTTTGGGAAGCAAAGTTCCGCCGCAATGTCGAGCGTGACCACGCTGCCGTGGCAGCACTCACTCAAATGGGCTGGACACCCATAACCATCTGGGAGTGCGAACTCAAAAAGGACCGCATCGACGCCACGATGGAGAAGGTCATCGAGCAGGTGCGTGCCGCGGCACCGCAACGCTAACAGCGAGCATTCATACACTCCGCACGTCCGCGCCACATCCATGTCACAAACCTTAGAAAGCCCTTAAGCCCAAAACCTTTCAAGAGTGTTACTCGATAGCTTTGACCTGCGGTTTCATCGTAATATCAAACCTCATTAAGCTTTTCTTTAGCGCTTCTTTGCAGCAGCCGCGGCATAATACTGCCAACGCACGGGACCTAGCATCACACCCCGTGCGCAACCTTTTGGTGGACATCGAGGAGGCCGCATAAGCATGCATTCTTCCAATGACGCAGCACAGCAGCCATCCCTAAAACATGCAAACCTTTTCTCCTG
>WGSR01000047.1 GCA_014871545.1 Collinsella sp.
ATCCCGCCGCAGGTATTAGGCCTTTACCCCGCCATTAGCCTTGGCAATATGGATCGCAGATGTTGTGGCCTCGGAAGTCATGCAGTTGTAAAAGACCTGCTTCACGCACCACTTCACAGGCTTGTATTCACTCGGGCACAATCCGGGTCGCGAAGCCTGTTTAAATCGCACCTCCTGACCCAAGAACCACCTCCGGGGTCGTTTAGGCAGACTGAACATAGGTTTGATGTCACGTCACCGGAGTTCACGCTGCTCAACCTTGCTACGCAGGTTTCACGCAACCAGTTACTCATGGCTTGCTACGAGATGTGCGGCTCCTTTGCAGTGTTTAAGCCCTGCGAGCGAACGCAACAACAACTCGATGAAGCTATTTCGCTTAAGTTCATTCCACCCAACTGCGGGTGGGAGCGAGTTAACGACACCAAGGGCAATGACACCAACTTGTGGAAGCGCACGCCGCTTCTTACCGCAACGGATATCGCCGCGTTCGCCAAGCAAGCCGCAGGCCTGCGCGGCGTCAAACAACTGCGCTGGGCGGCCGAGCACATGACGGGGCAGGCCGCCTCGCCCTTCGAAGTACAGACCTCCATGCTTATCTCGCTCCCCCGCGACGAGGGCGGCCAGGGCATCGAGATCGCCAACAACGCGCGCATCCCGCTCAGTGAAGCCGCACGTTCGCTGTATGACAAAACCTGCTGCTACGCCGATATCCTCATCGAAAGCGCCACCGACAGCATGGGCGTCATTCTGGAATGCCAAGGCCGCTCTGCCCACGACAGCGAAGCCGCGAGCCTCTCCGATGCCGAGCGCGCCACCGCACTCACAAGCATGGGCTACGACGTCATCCAAATTACCTATGACCAGATCAAGGAGAAGAAGAGCTTCGACCACATAGCCGAGCTCATCCATAAAAAGGCCGGGCTTCCCCACATCCCAAAGACCAAACAGGAGCGCATTGCCGAAGATACCTTACGGCAAGAGCTACTTGTCGATTGGGTTGAGCTATTCACTGCCGGGCCGGCCAGCTAGCAGCTAGCAATCAGGGGCAGCGCAGGCACATCGGGCGATTCGACACGGGCGGCAAAACCCGCCTCGGTCAGCTCGATGACCTCGGTAAACGTTGCGTCGAAGAATTCCTCGGTTAGCAGGCGGTATGGCGGATGGTCGGGATCGCCGGGGTTTTCGCGTACAATCTCGTGCATGACGCCGATGGTCTTGAGCACATACTCCTTATGGATGGGATACTGCCCAAAACGCGTCGCCGCAGTATACAGGCGATCGGTCGCGCGCGGAATCGAAACAATGCCGAGCGTCTTGCCGAACCAGTCAAAGTCGCCTTGCTTTTTAATGCGGAACTCCTCGCACGGCTTGCCGCCGTGCGCCTCCAGGTACTGATTCACGCGCGTATTCCATACGGTATCGGCCACCAGATGCGACCAGACACCCAGTGTCAAATCGAGCAACGACTGCGCCACATCTTCGGACGCAAGCGAGAACTCACGAGCGCCGGGACCGACAACCGGCTCAGCATCCCTGTAGCGCTGGGGATAGTGCACGCGATTCAGTCGCTCGCGCTCCTCGATAATCGAGGTCGCCGCGGCTGGCGCACCGGTGGGCGAACTTTTAAGCAACGGTGCCACATAGGTATCCCAGAACTCGTGCTCACGCGGCTTAGGGATAGGCTCGGGCTTGGCAAAGTGCGTAATGCGGTACGGGATGGGATCGGCGATGCCAGGGACCATATAGCCCACGAAAATATCCGGAACCACGCAGCCAAACAAAAAGGCATTGCGGTCGCGCACGCTCTTGGCAAGCGCACCGGTGCGCTCCAGCAAACGCTCCGTCTGAGCGATATGAATGTTCCAGCTTGGCATAGCCACCCCCATAAAAAACCTGGATAACTATACCATCACGGCAAAGCCGCGCGGGCGGCTACGCACGCTCTACGCAGCAACTAGTCCGTAGCACCGCTTTCGGTTCCATACGACGGCGAAGGCGCCTCGACCACATGGTGATATCGATCGATATAGATTGCACGGGCACTCAGGCGTCGCACCAAATCCTGGTGATGTGTGCTCATCAAGACCGTCTTACCCGCCGCGACGTAGGCCAGCAAGAAGTTGACCACGATGTCGCATGAATCCTCGTCGAGCCCATTAGTAGGTTCGTCGAGAACCAAGATATCGGGGTTCATCGATACGACTGCCGCCAGCGCCACACGCTTCTTTTGCCCACCCGAAAGCTGATAGGGCGAGGCATCGACCAGGTCGGCAACTTGAAACAGTTCTATGGCATCGTGCACGCGACGGTCGAGCTCGTCTGCCGGCAGCCCCATCTGCGCGGGACCAAAAGCAACTTCCTCACCCACCGTAGCGCAGAACAACTGGGCGTCGGCATTCTGGAACACAAAGCCCACGCGCTGATGGAACCGCTGGGCCGTCGCGGAATCCTTGAGATATGCCGCATCGACCATACACCCGTCAAACAGGTATGCCCCTGCGTCCGCGAGTTCAAGGCCGTTAATAAGACGCATAATCGTCGTCTTACCGCAGCCGTTGGGACCGAGCAGGGCAACGAGTTCACCACGATCGACCTGCAGCGACACGCCATCGACAACCGTATGCCCCGCATAGGAGAACACCACGTCGCGCAACTCAATAAGCGGCGCGCCCTCGGCGCCGCCCGCACCGTTCGTGCCCGCCGCACTATTCATATCGATCGTCAAAACGTCGCCCTTCCCTACTCACATCGACGGCTAGACCGCCCGCGCTACAGTACCGCACACAACACGGCGAGCAACGCCACGCCGACCGCATAGACCCCATCGCGCCAGCCAAAGCCGCTCCGCGCGGGAGCCGGATACGCGCCGGCAAAGCCGCGGCAGAGCATGGCCTCGTCCATCGCGCGGCTGCATTCCATCGCCTTGATAAAGGTCATGCCCATGATACCCGCGACCGAGTCGGTGCGCGAAAACCCCTCAGGCGCGCGACCCACACTGCGCAGCATGACCGATTCGCACAGATCGTGCACCGTACGACCCAGCACCTCGATGTGCTTGAGCGCCATATCAAACGTAAAGATGACCTCGTCGGGTAGATGCAGCATCTTGAGCGCCGCCGACATGCGGCTCCAGGTAAGCGTCCACGAAACGCCCAGCACCAGCGACACATTAATGAAGGTCTTGAGCGCGATCTTGAGCATGGCGCCCGTGGCAGACGCGCCCAGCAGCAGGGCAGGCAATGCCAGAACCACCGCAAGCCCCGTGGCGCCGAGCGCCGGTACAATGGTCGCACGCAGCCCGCGTGCGGGGCGCACCGCGACCAGCACCAGCGCAATGGCCGCCATCAACATGAGGTACAGCGGGCTTTGTGTCAGGCACACGCACAGGACGCAAACGAATATCCCCACCAGGCGCACCGGAGCCGAAACGCAAGAAAGGGCGCGGTCGACCATCGACCCGCCCTCGTGCGCGCCTCCACCCAGGCGAACCCGCTCAAGCAGGCTCGCCAGGTGCAGGACGTTCTTTTGCATCACGCGATGACGAGCGCCCGTGGGCTCGTAACGCTGCTCGACCGCAAGCCAGCTAGGCAGCTCGGCTATTGCCATGAGCACCGCTTTCCTTAACCGTCAGCGAGATCAGACGGAATGCGATGGTAAGCACCGCCACGCCAATCACGCCGGACAGGATATACATGGCAGCCTGGCCGGCAAAGCCAAGGCCCTGCTCCTCGGAATAGGCCTGCAGATAATCGCCCGTGGGCAGAGCGTCGGCAAAGGTCGGGGTGTCGAGGCCGACCGAAGCCTGCAGACTGTCGTCACCAGCCTCCTGAACGGCGGTCGCGGCGCCCTCAGCGTCCCACTCGCCCCAGGCGTCACCCGTGGCCAGCAGGCCCAGCGGCGTGGCCACGACAAGCACGGCGACCAGGATGAACGTGGGGACCAGCGAGGTCTTCTTGGCGGTTGCGCCCTCGGTCTCAAGCAGGCCGTCGGAAGCCTCGGGGCCGACGATAATGCTCGGCGCCGTCTTCTTGATAAAACCGTAGATGGCGGCCGTCGCTACGCCCTCGACCACGCCGGCAACCAGCATATGTGGGATCAACATGGCCGGAATAGCCACGGACAGCGGGAAGGGGCAGTACAGCGGCGCGCCCGAAGCGTTGGTAAAGAGCATCGGCTGAATACCAAACTCGATTGCCGCGCACAGGGCCGCCAGGCACAGGCCGACCCAGCCGCTTACGATGGCCGAAACCGAGGTGCCCCAGCTTTTGTCGTGCAAACGGCTGTTGAGCGCACGGAACACGATAGCAGCGGCAAACGGCAGCACGAAGGCCATGTTAAAGCAGTTGGCGCCAAAGGACAGGATGCCGCCGTCGCCAAACAGCAGCGCCTGCAGCGCCAGCGCGACCGAGACAGCGATAGCCGCGGCCTCCGGGCCCAGCAACAGCGCGATGAGCGCGCCGCCGACGGCGTGACCAGTGGTGCCGCCGGGCAGCGGCACGTTGAACATCATGAGCAAGAAGGAGAACGCGGCGCAGATGCCCAGGAAAGCCATGTGCTTGCGATCGAGCGTGGCGCGCACCTTCTTGATGCAGTGGACCCAAACGGGCACCATCGCCACCGCCATGACGGCATCGGTCTGCGGGGACAGATAATTATCTGGAATGTGCATGCACGCCTCCCGGTTATCGGCGCACGGAATTGCAACGCCGTTTGAATCACCTTTCCAGTGTTACGTAATGTCAGATTCGTAACACGACGCGGGCTATCATAGCAAAACGGCGCACTGCCGACAAAGCAGCACGCCGTTATGTAATGCGCGTGTCATATATGCAGGCTCAACGGTGCCTTATACCGGGCATAGCAGTCACGTAGGACTCGGCAGCAGCCACCGCTGACCCATACCCCAGCGCAGGACCTAGCCGCGGACCTCGCCGTTTACGCCCTTGCACACCTTGGTGACGATCTTCTGGTGCGCTTTTTCGACCTCTTCGCTGGTGAGCGTGTGGTCGTCGGAGCGATACGTAAGCGCAAAGGCCATGGACTTCTTGCCCGCACCGATACGGATGGGATCGCGGTAGACGTCGAACAGGCGCACGCCCTCGAGCAGCTTGCCGCCGGCGCTGGTAATACGGCGCTCAAGATCCTCGCAGGTCACAGCGTTGTCGACCACGATAGCAAGGTCGTGTTCAACAGCCGGGTACTGCGAGAACTCGCGGTAGTTCTCCTGGTTGCGGGCACCCTTGATCAGCTTGTCCAGATCGAGCTCAAAGGCAACGACAACCTCATCGATGCCCATCGCCTCGCGCGCCTTGGGGTGAATCTCGCCGACCCAGCCCAGCACGGTGCCGCCGGACAGAACCTCGGCCGCACGACCCGGCTGCAAGAAAGCGTAGCCCTCGCCCTCGACGGGACGGAAGCGAACCTTCTCGATGCGCAGCTGGGCGAGCAGTTCCTCGACAATGCCCTTACCAAAGAAGAAGCGCAGCTTGCGGTACTTCATGCTCCAAGACTGCTCGCTCCACTGGCCCGAGAGCACACCCGCCACGGACTTGGTCTCCTTGGGCAGGCTGGCGTTCTCGCGACCGTGGAACAGGCTGCCGACCTCGTACAGATGCACGTTGGGCGTGCCGTGGGCCTCGTTATAGGCCACGGATTGCAGCAGGCCCGGCAGCAGCGAACGACGCATCTCGGTCTGCTCGGCCACCAGCGGGTTCATGAGAACCACGGGGCAGCCGCGGCCCTCGGTGGACATGCCAATCTTCTCCAGGTCGCCCGGGGCGGCAAAGCCAAAGGTCGTGGTCTCGTTGAGGCCACAGGCGCGCAGGATCTCGCCAACCTTGCGGGTAAGCTTCTGCTCGCGCGTCAGACCACCGATGTGGTTCTTGGCAGCCGGAATGGTCGCCGTGACGCGACCCATGCCCCATAGGCGCAGGACCTCCTCGATCAGGTCGATCTCACGCGGCAGGTCGGGACGGAAGCTCGGCGGCGTGACCATAAAGTCCTCGCCGTCGCGCTCGACGGTGCAGCCCAGGCGGGTGAGCGAGCGCTCGATAAAGTCGGGCTCGATGTCGGCACCGCAGATGGCGTGCACGCGGGCCAGGCGCAGCTTGATGCTGTCGATGGTCTTGGGCGCGGGGAACACGTCCACATAGCCGGGGGCGACCTCGCCGCCGGCGATCTCCTCGATAAGCGCGCACGTCACATTGGCGACGTCCACGCAGCCGGTCTCGTCGACCTGGCGCTCAAAGCGGATGGAGGCGTCGGAGATCAGCGACAGGTCACGGCTGGTGTGCGAGGTGCGGCCGGCATTGAAGCAGGCGCTCTCGACCATCACATCGACGGTATCGTCCTCGATCTCGGAATCCATGCCGCCCATGACGCCGGCCAACGCCACAGGGCGCTCGCCGTCGGTGATGAGGCCCATGCCGGCGTCGAGCGTGCGGTCCTCGCCATCGAGCGTCGTGAACTTCTCATCCTGCTGGGCGGCGCGAACCACAACGCGACGATGGCCATCGCGCTCGGCAAAGGTGTCGAGGTCAAAGGCGTGCAGCGGCTGGCCGGTGAGCATCATCACGTAGTTGGTGATGTCGACGATGTTGTTGTGCGGGCGCACGCCCAGGGCGTTGAGGCGCTTGACCATCCAGTCGGGCGACGGACCGACCTTCACGTTGCGCACGATGCGGGCAACGTAGCGGTCGCACAGGCCCTCGTCGGCAATCTCGACGGAAAGCTCGTCGTCGGTCGCGCGGCCGGTCTCGGCCTTGATGGCGGGCAGCTCAACGTGGAAATCTCGATCGAAGATGGCGCCGGTCTCGCGGGCCATGCCGATCATGGACAGGCAGTCGGGACGATTGGGCGTGATCTCGCAGTCGAGCACGGTGTCGCTCGAGCCCACGTACTCGGCAAACGGCATGCCGCAGGGCGTATCCTCGGGCAGGATCATAATGCCGGAGTGGTCGCCGCCCAGGCCGAGCTCGCGCGCGGAGCAGTTCATGCCCATGGACACGACGCCGCGAAGCTTGCTCTTCTTGATCTTGACGTCGCCGGGCAGGACAGCGCCGATCATGGCCGTGACGATGTGGTCGCCGGCCTCGAAGTTCTGCGCGCCGCAGACGATCTGCAGCGGGGCGGGGTTGCCGTCGGCGTCGAGGTTCTTGTCACCCACGTCGACCGAGCACACATACATGTGGTCGCTATCGGGGTGCGGGATCTTGGTGAGCACCTTGGCGGTCACCACGTGGTCGAAGGACTCGCCCACGGTGTCGATCGCCTCGACCTCGGTGCCGGTACGGATATATTCGTCCGAAAGGGTCTTGGGATCCTCCGGAATATCGATCATGGTCTTGAGCCAGTCGTAAGAAACGCGCATCTAACTGGTCTCCTTTCATAAATGCGGCTTTGAGCCGGAAACTGCAACTAAGAAGAAAGCGTTCTAGAACTGGTTCAAGAACCTCATGTCACCAGTCATCAACGTTCGCAGGTCGGGCAGGTCGTAGCGCAGTGCCGCGACGCGCTCGGCGCCAATACCAAAGGCGAAGCCGGTGTACTTCTCGGGGTCGATGCCGCAGTTGATCAGGACGTTGGGGTCGACCATGCCGCAGCCCAGGATCTCGATCCAGCCGCTGTGCTTGCAGAAGTTGCAGCCCTTGCCGCCGCAGACGTGGCAGCTCACGTCCACCTCGCAGCTAGGCTCGGTGAAGGGGAAGAAGTGCGGACGGTAGCGCGTCTTGCGGTCCTCGCCAAACATGCACTTAACAAAGTAGTCGAGCGTGCCCTTCAGGTCGCCAAAGGTGATACCCTCGTCGACGACCAGGCCCTCGATCTGGTTGAACTGCGGCAGGTGGCAGGCGTCGGCCGTATCGGGACGGTAGACGGTGCCCGGGCAGATCATGTAGATGGGCGGCTTCTGCGACTCCATGGTGTGGATCTGTACGCCCGAGGTCTGGGTGCGCAGCAGCACGTCGGACTCGCCATGGGCGTGAGCCTCGGGGTGCGCGACGCTGCCGGGGTTGTTATCGACCACGTAGAAGGTATCGCGGGCCGAGCGGCTCGGGTGATCCATGGGGGCGTTGAGCGCAGTGAAGTTGTAGTAGGAAGTATCGACCATGGGGCCGGACTCGACGGTGTAGCCGATGCCGCAGAAGATGTCCTCGGCCTCCTCGATGATCTGCTTGATCAGGTGCTGGTGACCGATCTGCGGACGGATGCCCGGCAGCGTGATGTCGACGGCCTCGTGCTCGAGTGCGTGCTTGAGGGCGGCGGCCTTCATCTCGGTGGTGCGCTCGTCGAGCATGCCCTCGATCAGCTGGCGCATCTCGTTGGCGCGCTTGCCCATCATGGGACGATCCTCGGGGGCGAGTTTGCCCATCATGCGCATCAGGCCGGTGATACGGCCTTTGCGACCGAGCAGCTCAACGCGCGCAGCCTCGAGCTTGGCGGCGTCGTCGGCGCTAGTGACGAGCTCCTTGGCCTCTTCCTCGAGTTTGACCAGATCATCAATCAGACTCATGTCTTCCCTTTCGTCTCTCGCGTTCCCCGCTTGCCGAGGCGGCTGCCGCCGTCTGACGTTGCGAAAACGCGGCCCGGTTCGGTAACAAAAAACCGCCCTCGGGCATGTACATTGCCCAAGGACGGTTGAATTCCGCGGTACCACCTTGTTTGACCCGGCGGATGTCTGGCCCGCCGTGCCCACTCTGCGCCCCTTGTCGCGAGGCTCACGGCTTCCCTACTGGAGCTTCGCTGCCACCGGCCGCGCGCCCGTTGAGGTCGCTGCTCGGGAGTGAACGCTTGGCCCTTGCCACCGCAGGAAGGCTTGCAGCCCATGACCTTCCCTCTCTTGCCGGCGACACGGCGGGCAAAACCCTCTCCGTCAACGCATTGGGCTATAGGATAACACATTTCGCGAGCGCATCGCCGCGTTCCGTTTTGTTCGCGCTGGGTACAAGGCAGGTAGCTGTGCAAACTGGCCGTGCACCCGTCTGCGGCGCTCGGCCTGCGAGATTAAGGATGCGGTATGGGAAAGAAACTCGATAAGAAGGCCAAGGCCGCCGTGGCAAAGGCTGCCAAGGGCGTCAAGGCTGCTAAAGTCGACAAGGCCGTCAAAAAGTTCCGCAAACTCGAGGGCAAGCTGTGGACTCGCGAGTACCTGCTCAAGATTGCCGAGTTCGATGGAGCGACGATTGCTCCTGCCAACGGCGCTGCCGCCCGTGCCGACGCCATGGGCACGCTTGCCGGCGAACATCACAAGCTACTGACCAGCGAGAAGTCCGTTGAGCTCGTACGCTCGTTAGCGCGCGAGACGGTTGCAGGCGGACACGTAGACGACCCGCAGCTGCTCGACGAGATCCGCGTGCTCGGCCGCGACCAGCGCGAGGCAAGCGTTATTCCTACCGAGGAGGCCGAGGCCTGGACCAGGCTCACCTGCGAGGCCGACGCCGTGTGGCACAA
>WGSR01000048.1 GCA_014871545.1 Collinsella sp.
GCTTTGAGTTCCAGGTCGGTCGTCCCCGCGTTCTGTTTAAGAAGGACGAGAACGGCAACAAAATGGAGCCCGTCGAGCAGGCCGTCGTCGAGTGTCCGGACGAGTACTCGGGCAAGGTCGTTGAGGTCTTCGGCACCTCCGGCGGCATCATGACGAGCATGGATACCTCGGGCATCGTGACGCACCTCGAGTTTAAGATTCCGACCCGCGGCATCATGGGTCTTAAGAACCGCATCATGAACGTCACCCACGGCGAGGGCGTGTTCTACCACACCTTCCTGGAGTATGGTCCTTACGCTGGCGAGATCGGTAACCGTCAGAACGGCGCCATGATTTCCATGACCACCGAGAAGGCCGTTGCCTATGCTCTGGGTACGCTGCAGGAGCGCGGCCAGCTGTTTGTTGAGCCGGGTACCGAGTGCTATGAGGGCATGATCGTGGGCGAGCGCAGCAAGGCCGGCGACATGGTCGTCAACATCGCTCGCACCAAGAACCTAGGCAACCAGCGTTCCTCGACCTCCGATATCTCCGTTCAGCTGGTGCCGCCCCGCACCTTCTCGCTGGAGGAGGCGCTGGAGTACATTGCCGACGATGAGCTGGTCGAGATTACTCCCAAGAACATCCGTCTGCGCAAGCGTCTGCTCAACGCCACCGACCGCAAGAAGGCCGCCGTCCGCGCTGGCCAGGTCAACAAATAAGCGCTGGGCTTTATAGCGACTAACAAGAAAGGGCGTCGACCGCAATGGTCGGCGCCCTTTTTGGTGTAAGGGGACAGGTTCGTTTGCACCACAGCGGCGGCGGTTGTCCCCCCCCGAGCGGCTTTTCAGGCAAAGTTAAGTTGTTTAAACATATACACGAATCATTGAAATACAACCGCTTTGATACAAAACTGTCAACAGGTAAATATTAACTGGTATTAAATTAAAAGACCTCTTTACCTGCGGTTTACATGACTGGTATCTATATTGTATTTTATGCATTGTGGCATAGACGAACCGTCTTAGAAACTGCTCCCCAATGGGTTCTTGCAATGCGCTAGGTAGGTTCTCGTTGATGTTGGGGTTTGTGTTCGATCCGACGATTCGCCGTATTCCACACTGTGTTGTAGGAATTAAGGGACAACTATGGACGCACACCGCTCACGGTCGCTTGGTATGGCGGCCCTGATCTTCATTTTGATTAGCCTCACCGCCGCTGTTTTTCACGGTGCAGCCCCAGTGCGCGCCGAGGACGTGACGACGCCGACGCCGATTGTGATCAACGGCGATACGGCGGACGTTACGGTTGGGCTGTATGCCGATAAGGGTCGTCAGCAGCCTCTCGGTAAAGAGGGCTCACCCTCGATTACGACAGCCGATACTATCTACGGTTTTATGGAAGCTCGTTTTCATGAGAATTGTGGGCCTACACCTGAAAGGCTTGAGACGATTTATACCTTTCCCGACTCGATTGTTGTGAACGAGAACGAGGGCGGTATCTTAAGGACGGATGATACCGAGAATGCACAAAGGATGGGAACTTGGTACATAAAGGATAACAAGGTCGTTTTTAATTACGATGCCAGCTATCTCAGCGGTCATCCCTCTTCGCTCTATGTGCGCGTCAATTTCGAGTTTGAGCTTAAAGACAAAGATGTAGATGACGGCGAAAAAGTCGAACTGAAATTTCCAGGCGTTGGCGAAACTGTGCCGATCGAGATTCAAGATGGCGCAGTTGATGGAAACAAATCAGGTGTCTTTTCCCAAGATAGCAGTACCGGAAATGCCAAGATAACTTGGACTATTAATCTGAGTGTTACGTCGCACGCAACGGATGTAAAACTGGTCGATACGCTCGGTGACTACCTGGACTTTGAGCAAAGCAGCTTCAAGCTCGATGGAAATCCTCTTGGTTCGTCCGTGAGCATCGAAGAGCGAACTGCAACGTTGCCGCTAGGTAACCTTTCTCAGGGCGACCATACCGTTACCTACGAAACGACAGTTAGCAAGAACTTGTCTCTTTCTAATGGCACACCTACGCAAGGTAGGAATAGTGTGCAAACAACCTGGGGAAAAGCAAATCACCAACAATCTCTTACGATTAAAGGGGCGTCGGAACCGTTTCAATACGACATGATTCAAAAAGAGGCTGGCTCCGGAACATCGTCTGTCATCACTTGGAAGGTTGTGCTCAACAGGGGATCTCTCAAGGCCGATATGTCTGGCTACACCTTTACCGACAAGCTCGATGGCAAGCAGGATTATATTGGCAGCTATACGGTCTACAAGGGCGAGACCGCCGATGAAAAACAAAAGATCGATGAGGAAATGCTGAGCGAGTCAGGGGATTCATTTAGCTATACGTTTAATCCAAAAGAGGGCGATCGGTATGCGACCTACTGCATCGTCTATCAAACTAAGCTGAAAGATGAGAATTCCTACGAAAAAGTTAGTAACACGGCAAGTGTGAAAAAAGAAGACTCCGGTCTGCCCTCTGGTGAAAGCACCGCATACTACATCCGTCCTTGGACGGGCAAAACCATTAGCAAAACGCTGCTTAATCCGGATGAGGCATCTCGGACCGGAAAAGCAACTTGGCAATTACGCGTAGAGCTCCGTGATTACGTAAATGCGAAAAACCCAACATCCATTCTTATCAAAGATACCATGCTGGCGGCTTGGAAGCAGACTATGGGGCCGGATACCTCCGATGGCCCTTCACATGTAATTACCATTGGGGGTACCAAACTGGACCAAGGTACCGATTGGACGTTTGCGGGTGGTGAAAATCCGTCGCAGAACAGCAACCAACACAACTGCAATATCCAAATAACCATTACGGATAAAGTCAAAGAAGCGCTTGATAAGTCCCCCGAGGTGGTTATTACGTATAAAACGGTGACCGATGCACTTCCTGGTTGGTACTCCAACTTCGCCTCTGTCGACGGGTTTAGCGGCTATTCTGATTTTGTCTTTTACTATGTTGAGGGCGAAGCGGAGCCTTCGGTTGAGAAGAGTGTAAAAATAAATGAAGACGGCTCGCAAGCACGGTGGGATGAGACGTTTGACTGGAAATCAGTGGATGGCTCGAACGACAAAGGTGCGTGGATTGTCGACTGGACTGTCTATGCCAATCGAGCTAAGACGCCTGCCGGTGAGTATTATGGCGCTGGCAGGCTCAATGGCAAGGATGTCGTTGTCAAAGATGAGCTTCCTGAGGGAATGAGTTATATTCCCGGCTCGGCTAAATATTCTTTGTATTCAAATCCCTACGGGACGGCGGTGCCCGGCCGCGAATGGGAACATGAGAGAGAAAAAACCGAGGTTTCGGATGTCTTGCTGACGCCTGCTGTCGATCGCCAGATGGTTGCGTTTTCAATTCCAACGGAAAAGCTGGGCAATAATACAGGGTACGCAAAGCTGACGTATTCGACTGCTGTTAAAAGGTCGGTAGTCGATACGTCAAAGAATCTCGGCGAGCTCACGAACTCGGCGAGCGCAAGCTCAGATGGTAAAGAATTTAAGGCGGACTCTGATACCGTACAGATCAAGAACGACGTATTGTCAAAGACAGGTTCGTCGGTAAGTAATAGCAAGCGAATTCAATACACGATTTTCGTTAATGAATCGGCACTAGACTTAAAGGTCGGAACCGACTACCTCGATCTGTTCGATGTGATGGATTCTAAGTGTACGTTTATCCCCTCGTCGCTTAGCGTATCTGAGTGCGATAACGGCGATTGGCGTGTGCTGACAAAAGAAAAATACAGAGCGACTCTTGACTCGATTGGCGAGGGCGCTGGAAAGCAGCAGCGATTGACGTTGAGGCTTCCCGATGAGAAATACCTGAAAGTCGAATATGAAGTTCTGTCCGGTGAGTCTGGTACAGTTTCCCTTTCCAACGAGGCGCAGCTTGAAGGTGTTGCAGGCGGGTATGTGAAACACGAGCGTGAATATGACATAGATGCCGGCGCATCGGGAGGCGGAACGGGGCACGGCATTGTGGTCCACAAAGTGGATGAAAAGGACGTTGCCGCGCCGTTGGCTGACGCTACGTTCACACTCTATGCGATTGACATGGATAAGGCGCAGGGCAGTGCCGGCGTTGAGGGCGCAAAGACGTTTTTTTCTGACGGAACGACCGGCCCTGACGGAAGTGTGACTTTTGGAACGAGTTCGGAAACGAGTTCGGACGCCATGGCTTCCTGCAAGCTTTACTGCCTCGAGGAGACGACGGCGCCTCCTGGATATCGCGTCGCCCAACCAACATGGATTCTGCTCAAGGGCAATGCGCCCGAAGAGCAATACGAGCAAGCCATGAACAAGGCGAAATCTTTGCTTGATGCCGATACGGAGATAACGTCAGATGCAGAGATTTGGGTGTATGACGCGCCCCTTGAAGGCAAAGCGACGATAAAAGCAAATAAAGTGCTTAAAGGCGGAACCTTCAGGGAAGGTCAGTTCTCGTTCGCGCTTAAGGACGCCGAGGGCAAAGTGCTCCAGACGGTGACCAATAATGACAAGGGAAATGTCTCCTTTGACGTCAAGTACAACAAGGCGGGAATCTATACCTACACCATCTCCGAGGTCGAGCCCGAGGGTGCCATCGACCATGTTAAAGATCACATCACCTATGACACGACCCCGCGCAAAGTCACGGTTGAGGTAACTAATGGCACGGACCAACTCAACGCCGTAGTTGCCTATGGCGATGGCTCTCAGGATCCGCCGACCTTTACCAACAAGTATTCGACTACGCTACCTGAGGCGGGCGGGGCTGGTTTGGCTATGACGTATTTAGCTGGTGCTTCGATGCTGTGTTTTGCCGCGACGTGGATGCATGCTCGCCGCCATCGTGATCTTGATCGGAGTGGTCGTCGTGAGTAAAGTACTCCGTCATATGTTGGCCGTCGTGGTGATGTCCATGGCCGTCGTCTTCGCTTTTGCGATCGCCCCTGGAACGGCCCGTGCTGCCGACACCGGAGCCATTACGGTGGACGGTACAGTCGCGACACGTTACGACGCGTACCAGCTCTTTTCGGCGACCGTTGTCGACGATGCCGATGCCGACCAAAAGGTCGCAACTGATGTAGCGTGGGCGAATGACACGGTTCGCCAAGCTGCCCTTCCCGTGCTTCATGATGCAGGGCTTGATAACTCGGCATCGACGGCGCAAGAGGCTGCCGAATGGATGAATGCCGACGGGCACATGACGACCACGCTAGCGGCAAAGCTTGCCCGTGCGATTTACAATGCCGGTGCGCCTTCCGTGGCCCTTAACGCGGGCACGACGGCCGAGCTGCCCTGCGGCTACTGGCTCATCGTCGCCGACGACGACGCCATCGCCCAGGGCGAGACCGGCACCGCGCCGATCATGGCCCTGGTGGGCGGCAGCGCCGTCGCCGTCAAGCCCAAGGCGGCGACCCCCAAGGTGGCCAAGCACGTGCTGGAGGACGGCACCGCCGCCTGGGGCAAGGCCGCCGACGCCACGGTCGCCGACGACCTGTACTGGCGCCTCTCTGCCACGGTCCCGGCGGGTCTTACCGCCTACGACACCTATACGGTGAAGTTCGTCGACACCATGAGCTCGGGGCTCAACCCCTCCAAGGTGGCCGCGAGCATGCGCGTGTACGTGGCGGCGGGCGCGGACGGCAGCTTCGACGCCGTCGCATGTGAGGGCGGTAACGCCAACTCGACGCCGGCTAAAGGGTGGACAGACATTACTTCACAGTGCAAGGTCTCGATCGAGGGCGATGCCTTCACCGTGCGTACCGGCGACCTCATTGCCGCGCTCGGCGGGGCAGACGCCTTTACCTCCGGCGCCCGCGTGGTCGCTGTCTACAATGCGCCGTTGGGGGCCAACTGCAATCGAGGCGCTGCCAAGGGCAACCCCAACGAGGTCTACCTGCGCTACCCGCGCTCTCCCTTTGCCGACCAGTCCGGCGACGCCGGCTTCACCCGCACGCCGAGCGATGACGCGTGCGCCTACACCTGGGGACTCAGTCTGATCAAGCGCTCAAGCTCGGACGATAAACCGCTCGCGGGTGCCAAACTGCGCATCATCGATGACCGCGGGCGCATCCAAACGACTGACGGCTCGTGGTCGACGGATGCCGACGCATGCGTCACCACGGGCGCGGGTGGCCATGTGGAATTGAGCGGTGTGGACGCGGGTGTCTACACCGTCGAGGAGGTCGCGGCTCCCAAGGGCTACACCGCCTTTGAGGGTAAACGTACGGTGACGGTTACGGCCGAGGGCCTGGACGTTAAACAGGTGGCGGCCGCGAAGCCCAAGGTGACCGTATCGGTCGAAAGCCCCCTACGGGTTGATGCCGCCGATGCCGGGACGGGTTTGATTGAACTGTTGGTGCTCAACACCCCAAGTAAAGAAGCAAGTCGAGGCTTTATGCCCTCGACGGGAGATAGAACGTTGGTGCTGGTGGCGATTTTGGCTGCCATCGGAGTGGCGGCTATTGTTGTCGCGCTCGTCATCAAGCGGGGAGGAGGTCGCCGTGAAAAATAATTGCCCTTCTCGCTCAATGGCGTACTGCCTCCGTAGCGAGTGACGCACAGGCCTACCGACCTGATGATCATTGGTTTTGAAAAAGTTACTAGAGAACCCTCCAAGAAAAGCGGGGCACCCGGTCGACATGACCGAGTGCCCCGCTTCGTTTGTTGGTGCAAAGTAACCTGGCACCTTTGTGGTGGTTGGTGGCTAAGCGGTGGGGAGTTCTGGCGTGTTAGCCGGCTGCTGCGGCTTGAGGTGGGCGTTGCGCCAGATGATTTGGATGATGTAACCGAGCATAAAGACAAAGGCCACGCCACTGATGAAGTCGCCTACGAGGGGAAGCCCCGTGAGGGCGCCTGCGATTACGCCGCCCACAGCCGCCATGGCGTAGCGGTTCTGGCTGTTTCCGACCATGCGCGCGATCGCGCACCCCGCAAAGGCGCTCGACACCAGTGCGATACCAATAACACCGCACAAGAGGGCTCCGGCAAGCGACAGACCAGCGATAGAGATAATCAGCAGTAGGACGGCGGGGACGATAGCAATCGTGCTCAGAAGACCGCTCACCCACAGGGGCATGGGGCGCTGGTGGAGCATGCCGGCGGCGCTGGCAGTCGCGCGCGGAAAGACGAGCTCGAGCAGCAGAGCGACAAAGCAGGTCGAGAGTGCCGCGGCGACGATACCGCCGATGACATCGTTAACGGTGGAAGTATCCTCGTTCTCGGTGCGGTCGATCTTGAGCGCGCCGACCTCGGCTCCCGCGGCACGCTCGGCGTCCTCGGAGACGTGCGCGTTCACGGTGCCGGTGATGTGGGCGTTCTTGCCCAGGATGAGCTTGTCGGCCCAAACCTCGACATCGCCCTCGACGGTGCCATCGATGGTCACCGTGTTGCCCGCAAGCGCTGCCGACTTGGTAAAGCCGCGCAGGGCAACCGTCTCGCCTATCGCGTAAAAACAGTTGGCGGTGCTGTCGGAATTGAGCACAACGTGCTGACCGACGACCGTGACGCTGCCATCAACCGTGGTCTTGGCGATATCGATAGTGCGTGCCGCCAAGCGGACGGCGCCGCCCACCGTGCAGTCGCGAATTGAGAGGGTATCGCCCGCAGCGATGATATCGTGGTCGATGGAAGCATCGTCCAAGTTGAGGGCCTGACCGGCCCAGTACAGGTCACCCTCGACGCCGGACGGATTGGCGTCATTGTCGGTCGCAAGTACGTTGCCTGCGGTGTCCGTGCCGGCGAACGACGCCGTGGGAAGCGCAGTGATCGCCAGTGCGATGAGCGCGAATGCCATAAGCAGGCAGCGACGCATTTTGTGTGACGTCGTCGCCACGGTTTGATTGAAAGTCATGGTTGATCCTTTTGTTAGGTGTTCGGCATATACCTAACAGGGTACCCAACGCGTGGGCGCTCTAAAAGAACCTCTCGGTTGCATTTCGAAGGGTCGTGCCGTGCTGTCTACTTTTTACGGTGCAAGAAGCGTGCGATGTCTTCTTCGGTGGGGCTTTTGATGTCAAAGCGCAGCGAGAGCCAGCGCAGACCCATGGTCACGACAACGCATACGACCAGCGCGGCGACATTGCTCATGATGCCGCTCATAACGAGACACACGTAGCTTGTCGATCCGGCGATGGCGGCGATGGCATAAAAGTTAGTACGTTGGAAAATGCCCGGAACCACGCCCATAAAGCCGTCGCGCAACATGCCGCCGCCCACCGCGGTGAAAAAGCCCATCATGATGCACACCGCCGGCGCAAAGCCGTAGACCAGCGCCTTGTCTGCTCCAGTGGCGGCGTAGATGCCGACCGAGATGATGTCGAGCAGGGGAATGAGTTTTTCGGGTTTGTCAACGATTGCCGGGAAAATATAGATGATGGCCGCCGTGGCAATGGAAAGCGGGAGTGCCATCGGCTGGTTGAGGATGTAGACGTTGCCCACCTGCAGCGTCATGTCGCGCAAGAGACCTCCGCCCAGACCGCAGACCACCGCGAGCGCGACCGCGCCCACCAGGTCAAGCTTGTGCTCGCGCGCGACCAACACGCCCGAGATTGAAGCCGCGACGACGGCGAACATTTCGAGCCAAAACGGGATGGCGACCATGGCATCCGTGGCGTGTGAGGTAACGGTCATAGCGGCGACGACGGGCAAGATGGGGTCCTTTGGGTTGCTGGTTTAGACAATGCCCGTACATAGTACATGGTTGGCGGGCCTGGCGACCCTATTGCTCGGTAAACGGTCGGGACTGGATGCGGGCGTAGGCACCAAACGTGTACATCAGCCTCCAAAGATGTCAAAAAATGTCGGTTTTGGAGGGTGACGTACATGTTTGGGGGTCTGGGTTGATGTTGAACGCGATGGGGGCGTGGCTGAATAGGAGGGATGTCCAAATTTTGAGCGGAGCTCAAAATTTATCCGGTCGGCTTACGCCGACCGCGCTGCGCTAAAAACGCGCCACGGGCGCGTTTTCTTTACGCTCCGCGCCCTGGCGGGTTCGAATCCCTCCTCCTCCGCCGTATTTGCTTGTAAGGGACTCAAAAGAAAAAAGCTCCCATTCTCGGGAGCTTTCTCAATCTAAATGGCGGAGGAGGAGGGATTCGAACCCTCGTGACCTTATACAGGCCAAACGGTTTTCGAGACCGCCGCATTCAACCACTCTGCCACCCCTCCGCGTGGGGTAAAAACAAAGCAGGCTCGAAGGCCTGCTTTGGAATTAACTGGCGGAGAGTCAGGGATTTGAACCCTGGAGACGCTTTTGACGCCTACACGATTTCCAATCGTGCTCCTTCGGCCACTCGGACAACTCTCCGTTAAATGCGAAAGTCAGTATACACGAGGAATCGCAAAGTGCAAACAGAAAAGTTGGCATTTTTT
>WGSR01000049.1 GCA_014871545.1 Collinsella sp.
GGCGTGGTGCTGTTCCACTTGTCGGGCGGTGCCGTGGACATGATTGACGGTATCGCAGATGCCGCCGAAGAACGCGGCTTTGCGCTCACGATGATCAAAAAGCGGGCGGGGGAGAAGATGACCCTTGCCGAAGCGGCGCGTAGGATGTCGCAGCTGCCTGTTGATGGCATGATCTTCAACCTGCGTCAGATGGTCGATGACTTTGATACTTTTGAGGCACCGAAAGACCTCAAGACGGTGATTATCACACCGATGGAACATCCTACCTGCTCCACCGTCAGTGACGACCAAGAGGGCGGCGCGCGCATGGCGTGCGAGTACTTCTTGAACCACGGGCATAAAAACGTGTACTTCGTCTCTGGTAAGAAAGAGTCGTTGTCGAGCCAGTGCCGTATGAAAGGTTGGCGTGCGGCACTCGAGGCGCGTGGCATTGAGCCGCCCGAGCCTCTGCAAGGCGATTGGAATGCGGATAGTGGCTATGCCGCGGGCCTTGTGCTTGCCGATAAGCCCGATTGCACGGCGGTCCTCGCTGCTAACGACTGCATGGCAAACGGCGTGATGATGGCTCTACGTGACAAAGGGCTCAGTGTGCCCAATGATGTGTCCGTGATCGGCTTCGACGATGAGCTCTATAAGACGATTCCCAACTCGATTCTGACGTCGGTGAAGTTTCGCCACCGCGAGCTGGGCGTCCGTGCGCTCAACGAGGTCGTCGCGGGTCTGGAAGCTCCGAGCTCCAGAAGCCGTACGCTCGTCTCGGGCGTGTTGGTCGAGCGTTCCAGCGTAAAGGACTTGCGGGCGTAGACGTGCTCGGCCTATTCCGTTTGTCTCGATCTGTAACAACTAGACGGTCAAAAGTGGTCTACATGTTACAGATTGAGATTTTCGGCTTGGCCTGTGCGTTCATCTCGATCTGTAACAGCTAGGACCGAAAAACTCGGCTAGATGTTACAGATTGAGATGAACAGGAGGACGGGTGCGGTCTAAACAAAATGGCCCGCGCATCACACATCGATGCACGGGCCATTTATTGTCTGCAAGCGGCAGGTGGTGTCAGCGTCTTATGCCTCGAGGTTTTCCTCGATCCAGGCGACGGCACCCTTGGGATCCTTAGTGAGGTCGATGTACTGTTTGCCCTTGGGCGACAGCAGCGTGATGCCCAGGCGGTCGGTGTCGGCCTTCATCTCGTTGTAATAGGTGCGAACCTGCGGAGCCAGGACGATGACGTTGTACTGGTCCATGATGGCGTAGTGGCTGCCGTAGGCACCGGCGTTGGCGGTAATGTCGATGCCCAGCTCGTCGGCGCCTTCCTTAAGCGCGTTGGCGAGCAGTGCAGAGGTGCCGGCGCCAGCGCACAGAACCAGAACCCTCAGATCCTTGCCCTTAAGGGCGGACGGAGCTGCGGAGGCCTCAGTGGCAGAAGCGGTCTCGACAACAGGAGCCTCAACGGCGGGGGCGGCAGCGGTCTTGACGGCCTTGGTCTCCTCGGCCTCTTCTTCGGCCAGGGTCTCGGCCTCCTGCTTGCACAGGACGTTGTCGTAGGCCTTGCAGAACGGGTAGTAGATCAAGAAGTCAACGACCAGCAGGACGACAACCAGGACCAGAGAGATCGGCTGGAAGTTGGTGTCGATGAAGGTGCCGATCGGTCCGGGGAGTGCCCACGGCATGGCATAGATAAAGCCGTTCATGCCCAAAAAGTCGATGAAGAACTTACCAATGAGGACGTTGGCCACGGGGGCAAACAGGAACGGGATCAGGAAGTACGGGTTGAGGATGATGGGCGCGGCGAACAGCAGCGGCTCGTTGACGGCGAACATCACGGGTACGACAGAGGCTTTGCCGACGGCCTTGAGCTGCTTGGAGCGCATAAAGAGCAGGAAGATGATCGGGACAATGAACGTGGCGCCGGTGCCGCCGAGTTCGCCGATGTAGTTACCGAAGTTTTCGGTCAGGGCGAGGGCGGGGTGACCGCCGGCCTGCAGCGTGGCGAGGTTGGTGGTGATGTTGCCAAACAGCGCGGCGTTGAGGGCAGGCTTAACGACCGAGGGGCCGTGGATGCCCATGAACCAGAACAGCGGGATCATGAACCAGATGAGGGCGAGGCCGGCGTAGGAATCGGCAGCGGCGAACAGCGGGCTCACCAGCGTGGAGATGACGTTGGCAAACGGGACGGCCAAGCAGGTGCGGCAGATAACGTCGATGACGGCGACAAACAGGATGGAGAAGCTGAAGGCGAAGATGTCGCGGAAGTTCTGGGCGATGGCGCCGGGGACTTCTTTGGGCAGCTTGATGGTGATGTCTCGCTTAATGCAGAAGGCATAGATGTTGACCGTGGCAAATGCGGCGACAAAGGAGCTCAGCAGGCCCTTGGTGCCCATGTTGTCGGTAAAGAACACCGAGACATCGGCGCCGTCGATCTTGGCACTCGTCTGGGTAACGGCCAAGATGAGCATAGCGCACATGGCGGCGACCATGGTGCTCGTGGCGTTGATGGCCTTGCCGGCAGGCATGCGGCGGTTCTTGGAGCCGGTCAGCGCGCTTGCGGTGGTGCCGGCGACCATGATGCCCACGACGCCCATCGTGAAGTTGTAAACCTTGTTGCAGAAGTTCACGACGTCGACGTTCCACCAGTCGGGCAGCGTAAAGCCGCCGACCGTGGCGACAACGCCCGGCAGGGTCGAAATAAGCAGGAAGACAGAAGAAGACAGGATGATGGGCATTGCTGCCAAAAAGCCGTCTTTAATGGCCTGAAGGTAGATGTTCTTAGAGACCTTGTCGAAGTACGGCTGACCTTTCTCCAAGAACTTAACGATCGATTCCATAGTTCACGCTCCTCTTTGCATGAAATCTTAATGGCATGGACGTTGAAAACCTATATGGTCTCCCGCTTGCTAAAAGCCCGGGTGCAGGCGGGGTCGGTCCCAGGGGGAGAGAGGGGAGCGGCTGGGTTTGTATCGCATAGGGCCGCTCCCTTCTCGGGGGAAAGCGAGGCGATGCGCTACTGCGCGTCCGCCATAGTGTCGGCGAGCTCCTTGTACCAGAGTGCCGACTGCTTGATGTAGCGTTTTTGCGTGTCGAAGTCGATGTAGAACAGGCCGTAGCGCTTGTTATAGCCATTGGCCCACGAGAACTGGTCCTGCAGGCTCCAGATAAAGTAGCCCTGGACGTCGACGCCCTCGGCGCGCGCCTGGAGCACCTTCTCCATGTGCTGGTCGACAAAGTCGATGCGCTCGGGATCGGCGACGATGCCGTTTGCGTCGGGCTCGGGGTCCTTGTGGCCCAGGCCGTTTTCGGTGATATAGATGACGGGGAGGTTGGGATAGGTGGCGCTGATGTGCTTGAGCGTGTCGTAGAGGCCTTGCGGGTAGATGAGCCAATCCCAGTCGGTGGTGGGGATACCCGGCATATCGACCTGCTGCCCGACGCCCTTAAACTTAAAGCACGAGGTGCCCTTGTCTCCGGTGCCGTTAAAGCTGTTGGTTGACTCGCCATCGTAGGCGGCGATAAACGCCGACTGATAGTAGTTGAGGCCGAACATATCGTTGCGGGGCGCCGCCTTGGCGAGCTCCTCCATGTCGCTGTCCTCAACCGTAAGTGTGGCGTTGTTGGCACGCAGAATCTCGTTGATGAGTGAGAGGGTGCGCGCGGAGTAGTGACCCAGGAAGGCGCCGTCCATGATGAAGTCGGTGTAGAAGGCGTTGTACAGGTCGGCGGCGTGCTGGTCGGCGGGCGAGTCGGTGGCAGGATATGCCGGCGTCAGGACGTTGACCATGCCAATGCGTCCGCCCAGGTGCTCGGTCTCGTCAAGATCCTTATACAGGTTGACGGCGCGGGCGTGGGCAACGAGCTCGTTGTGCTGGCTCTGGATGCCGCTCGTCACATCAAAGTGATGGTTGGGCGGGAAGTTGCCTTGGATGTATTGGGAGTGCGAGAGGCTGATGAGCTCGTTGATGGTGAACCAATTCTTGACCTCGCGGAACTCGCGGAAGCAGAACTCGGCATAGCGCACATAGGCGTCGACGGTCTTGCGGTTGAGCCAGTCGCCCTGGTTGAACAGGGCGGCGGGGGAGTCAAAGTGATGCAGGGACACATAGGGCTCGACGCCATACTTTTTGCAGCAGGCGAACAGCTCGTGGTAGTGCTTAACGCCCTCGGCGAGGGGTTCGGCATCGTCGCCGTTGGGGAAGATGCGGGTCCAGGCGATGGACACACGAATGGCGTTGAGTCCATGCTCGGCAGAAAGGCGGATATCCTCCTCGTAGCGGTTGTAGAAATCACTGGCCGGGTCGGGCAAAAAGCGACCCTGGGCGACAAGGTAATCGTCCCACATGGTCTTACCCTTGCCTGCCACCTTCGTGGAACCTTCCGTTTGGTACGCGGCGGTTGCGGCGCCCCAAACAAAGCCCTTCGGCAGCTGCTGTACGCGGTTTAGCAAAGACATATGCATACACCCTCTCGTCTCGCTGTTCGATATTGTGCGTTTGCGCTCAGGAGGCTCCCTGGTTAGCGTTCAGCGGTGAAAAAGCCCGATAAACACTATCTTAAAATGATTAGAACCAAAATGAGCACGTGAACATTTGACAATGAGCACGTTAACATCCGGCTGGGATGTATAGAAACAAAACAACTTCAAACAGCCGTGAACGGTTGTATTTGTTCGGTAAGCGGTTTTGATTGACAGAAGTTTTCATGTTGTGGTATATGGCTCGGGTATCATGAGCACGTTATCAATGTATGTACGATGCGCCATGGGCGCGGGGAATAGTTGGGAAGCAGGTTAGCGTGGAAGGCATGGATCAGCAGACAAGGAATGGTTGTTCGGCGAGCGCGGCAGAGGTTGCGGCGCTCGCTGGCGTGAGCCGCCAGACTGTGTCTCGCGTGGTCAACGGTATGCCCAACGTGACGGAAAAGACGCGCAAGCGTGTGCTGGCCGCCATGGAAGAGCTGGGCTTTCGTCCCAATTTTGCTGGAGCGGCGTTGCGCGGCGGGTCGTATCGTTCTATTGGCCTGTGCATGTACAACATCACACGTGTCGGTAACCTGGCGACGCTCGAGGGTATCATGCAAGCGGCGCGCGAGCACGATTTTGCCGTCACTATGATCGAGATGGGCGGCGACAAGCCCTATGCACTTGCCGATGCCTCGCGCCGCATGGTCGAGCGACCCGTCGACGGCATGATTCTCAACATGAACCGCATGGCTCCCGATTTTGAGGAGTTTGTTCCCCAGCCGGGAGTGCGAACGGTCATCCTGTCCATGTATGCGCATCCGCGCTGCACGACGATCGACTCCGACCAGTATGGTTCGTGCGAGCTGTTGACCAATTATCTGCTGGAACATGGTCACTCGAATATGCGGTTTGTGGCGGGTCCGGAAAACTCGATTTCCTCGCGTTTTCGTGAGGCCGGTTGGCGCGATACGCTGGGTCGTGCTCATGTCGATGCCGCTCCGATGCTGCGTGGCGATTGGAGTGCGGACAGTGGGTACGCCATGGGCGAGCGGATTGCGGCCGAGGTGCTTGCCGGCGGGTCGCAGGCGCCGACTGCCGTGCTTGCGGCAAATGACCAGATGGCGCTGGGCGTTATCGCCGCGCTCGAGAACGCGGGCCTGTCCGTGCCCGACGACGTGAGCGTGGTTGGTATCGACGACGCACTCGAGGGACTTGTTCCTCACAATCGACTGACGACGCTGCGATTTGATTTGCGCGGTGTCGGTAAGCTTGCGTTTGAGGCGGCGATTGGAGAGAGCTCGTCTATCGAGGCGATTCATGTGCCGAGTACGCTGGTCGAACGCTCGACTGTTAGGGACATACGGGGTTAGGTCCTACTCCGTTTGTCTCGATTTGTAACAGGTAGACGGTCAAAAGCGGGCTACGTGTTACAGATTTAGATTCTTCGGAAAGAGCAATCCTGTTCGTCTCAATCTGTAACAGCTAGGACCAAAAAACTCGGCTAGATGTTACAGATCGAGACAAACGGCTCCCGACCAGCCCAAAAACAAAAAGGCCGGGGGCGGCGCGCCGTGTGACGTGCCGCCCCCGGCTGAGAAATGGGGACAGGTTATGTGGGCAGGCGACCCCGCCAGTCACTAGTCCAGACGACGGGTCTGCGCCACGTGCTTATACCAGTATGCGCTTGCCTTGGGCGTGCGCTTCTGGGTCTCAAAGTCAACGTAGAAGAAGCCGTAACGCTTGTTGTAGCCATTGGTCCAGGAGAACTGATCCTGCAGGCTCCACAGGAAGTAGCCGCCCACGTTGACGCCCACCTCCATGGCCTTGAGCAGCCAACGCAGGTGCTGCTCGATGTAGTCGATGCGCGGCTGGTCGTCCACAAAACCGTCCTTGTAGGGGTCCTTGTAGCCCATGCCGTTCTCGGTGATGAAGATCTGCTTGTAGTTGGGGTAGCGCTGCTTAATGTAGACGAGCAGATCGAACAGGCCCTCGGGATAGATGATCCAGTCCCAGTCGGTGGTGGGGATGCCAGGCTTGTTCACATGCTCGCCAATACCCTTAACGCGCCAGCGGCCGGTGCCCTTCTCGCCCGTACCGTTGTGGTGCAGGTCGTTCTCGCCATCGTAAGCCTTCAAGAAGCGGCACTGGTAGTTGTTAACGCCCAGGTAGTCGTTGTAGAGCGCGGCCTCGCGCATGATTTCCAGATCCTCGTCTAGGATCTCGATGGTGCCGCCCGAGACGGCAGCCAGGCGGTTGGCGCACTCGAGGGTGTCGGGCGCGTAGTCGCCGCGGAAGGTGGCGTCGAGCAAAAACTGGTTTTGCAGCACGTGCTCGTTGTTGGCGGCTTTGATGTCGGCGGGGTCGTTCTCGTTGAGCGGGTACTTGAACTCCAACGACTGAATGACGCCGATTTTGCCCTTAAAGCCGCCGTTGTGGAAGGCCAGCACTGCCTTGGCGTGAGCGAGCATCATGTTGTGCTCGCACTGGAAGGCCTCGGCAAGATGCGCCTTGACGCCACCGGGGAAGGTGCCCTCGATGTAGGTGTTGGAGGCGTCGGCCCAGATCTCGTTAAAGGTGAACCAGTAGGTCACCTGGTCGGCGTACTCCTTAAAGCAGAAGGTGGCAAAGTCCACAAAGGCGTCGATGGTCTCGCGGTTGAGGAAGTCGCCCTTCTCAAAGAGGGGCAGCGGCGTGTCGAAGTGATGCAGCGTGACGAACGGCTCAACGTGGTGCTTGTGGCACTCGGCGAAAAGGTCGTGGTAGAACTGTACGCCCTCGGGGTTGATTTCGCCGGTACCGTTGGGGAAGATGCGGCTCCAGGCGATGGAGAGGCGAATGCCGTTGATGCCAAACTCCTCGCACAGCTCCAGATCGACGGGGTACTGGTTGTAGAAGTCCGAAGCGGGATCGGGGGAGAAGCGGCCCTGGGCCTCCAGGAAGTCGTCCCAGGCGACTTTGCCCTTACCGTGAGTGCGGGTCTCGCCTTCTACCTGGTAGGCAGCGGTGGCGCCGCCAAAGACAAAGTCCTCGGGAAACTGCGCGGGCGGGTTGGTGACGCTAGCGGGGTTAACGGACATGATGATCCAATCGTCTAAATCGAAGGGCCAGCCGGCTGTGGATGGTCGGCTGACCCTAAGCGTTACTTACTTCGAAAGCTGTTCACTCACGAAGGCGAGAGACTTGTCGCCGTTCTGGGAGAGCTCGATGTACTGCTTACCGCGGCAGGCGACGCACTTGTTGCCCACGCGCTCGCAGTCCTTTTGCAGGTCGGCCAGGTAGCTTGCGGCCTGCGGGGCCAGGACGACCAGGTCAAAGTCGGGGAGCATGTCGACGTGATTGCCATATGCCTCGGCAGCGGTTTCAAGATTGATGCCGCGCTCCTTGGCGGCCTTGGCCAGCGCGTTGGCCAGCAGACCCGAGGTACCGCCACCCTGGCAGAGCACGAGCACGCGCTTACCGTTGAGGTCGCTGGCGGTCGTTGCCTCGGCAGCGGGTGCTGCGGCAGCGGCGGGAGTGGCGTCGGCCTTCACGGCCTCGGTAGCAGCGCCGGCGGCAACGCTCTTGGCGTCAGTCTTGCCCTGGAAGGCATCGTTGAGCTTGGCAGCCTTCTCGGCGTTCTTGGCCGCGAGCTCCTCCTCGGAAATCTCGGCCTCCTCGGCGCACTTCTGGGCGTCATAGGCACGGAAGAACGGATAGTACAGGGCAAAGTCGACGACCAGGATGATGGCGAGCATCACAAAGGCGAGCGGCTGGAAGCCCAGACCCATGATGGTGCCGATGGGGCCGGGGACGGTCCAAGGCAGGGTGTACATAAAGCCGTTCATGCCCAAGAAGTCGATAAAGATCTTGAGGATCCAGATGTTGGCGATCGGGGCAAAGACGAACGGGACAAAGAAGACGGGGTTGAGCACGATGGGCGCGGCGAACAGCAGCGGCTCGTTGACGGCAAAGCACACGGGAACGATAGCGGCCTTACCGACAGCGCGCATCTCCTGGGACTTGGCCAGGAAGCAGAACATAAAGACCAGGACGAGCGTGGCGCCGGTGCCGCCCATGCAGACGACGAAGTACTGGGCACCCTGGGTCAGGACAGCGGTGGCGTGCTCGCCAGCCTGGAACGCAGCCAGGTTGTCGGTCATGTTGGCAACGAGAGCGGCGGCGATGGCGGGCTCGACGATCGAGGGGCCGTGGACGCCCACGAACCAGAAGAGGCTCATGGCGCCGTAGATCACAGCAAGGCCGATGTAGCCGTCGGCAGCGGTGAACAGGGGCTGGAACACCTGGATGACGCCCTGGGCAAAGCAGAAGCCAAAGGCAGCGCGGAAGACGATGTCAAAGACCCAAAAGACGGTGATGCAGACGGAGAAGGGGATGATGTCCTTAAAGGTCTGCGAGATGTTGGGCGGAACCTGCTCGGGCATCTTGACGGTGATGTTGCGCTTGATAAAGAACTTGTAGATGATGCCGGTCACAAACGCAGCGATGAAGGCGGTCAGCAGGCCCTTGGAACCAAGGTAGGTGGTGTTGAAGCCGCTGGCGGCGTCCGTGGCGATCGTGTCGCTCGAAAGGAGCAAGAAGCCGATGATGGCCGCGCACATGCACGAGATAAAGTTGATCTGGTTATTCTTGGGCAGATCGCGGTTCTGGGCGTCGGCGAAGTGCTTGGCCGTGGTGGCGGCGCAGGCGATGGCCAGGATGCCCATGGAGTAGTTGTAGCACTTCCACAGGGCGTTGTTGATGTCATCGGGCCAGTAGAAACCCCAGATGTTGGGGACCGAGGCTACCAGGCAGAAGATGGACGAGAAGATGATGATGGGGATGACGGAGATAAAACCGTCGCGGATCGCCTTGAGGTACTTGTTGCGGGCGATCGCGTTGAAAAAGGGCTGGCCCTTTTCGATG